>NZ_JBFAOF010000069.1:0-16558 GCF_040675125.1 Spirillospora sp. NPDC049652
CGCCCAGCTCGAGACGCTCTCCCTCGGCATGGGCGTGCTGACCGACGCGGGCGCCGAGGCGCTGCTGTCCGGGCAGCCGCTCACCCACCTGAAGACGCTCGACCTGACGCACCACTTCCTCTCCGACGCCATGATGGAGCGCCTGCGCACCTCCCTGGACGGCGTCCGGGTCGTGCTGGACGACCAGGAGCAGCCGGACGGCGACTTCTTCTTCATCGCCATCTCGGAGTGACCCCGTCCTTCACGGTCGTCGGCAGCGCGGAGAACCGGCGGGCCACGTTGTTCGCGGACGCGTGCCGGGCCGCCGGGCTCGCCGCGCCGCACGTGGTCGGCTGGCCCGACGTGCTGCGCGGGGCGTTCACGCTGCCCGCCGGGGTTCCGGTTCGGATCGACTCGCCCGGCGAGGACCCGGAGGCGGACGCCCTGCTTCGCGGGTCCGTCGCCCCTACGCGTACCGGCGGCGGGGCCCGCTGGTACGCGGGGTTCACCGCCGGGCTCGGCCGGATCGCGGACGCCGCGCGCGCCGCCGGCGCGCCGCTGCTGAACGACCCGGACGAGATCGCCGTCATGTTCGACAAGCGGCTCTGCCACGCCCGGCTGGCCGCCGCCGGAGTGCCCGTCCCGCCCGCCCTGACCGGCATCGACGGGTACGCGGCGCTGCGCGCCCGGATGGCGGAGGCGAACGAGCACCGCGTCTTCGTCAAGCCGGCGCACGGCTCGTCCGCCTCCGGCGTCATCGCCCTCGAAACGGCGCCGTCGGGGCGCGGCGGGAGCGGGGAACGGATCAAGGCGGTGACGTCGGCGGTGCGGCGCGCGGACGGGTTCCACAACTCGCTGCGCGTCCAGACCTACCGGACGGAGGCCGAGGTCGCCGCGCTGGTGGACGCCCTCGCCCCGGACGGGCTGCACGTCGAGCGCTGGATGCCGAAGGCAGGCCTGGACGGGCGCGTCCTCGACCTGCGGGTCGTGGTGGTCGGAGGCGTCCCGACGCACGCGGTCGTCCGCACCAGCACCGTCCCGATGACGAACCTGCACCTGGGTGGGCGGCGCGGTGACCTCGTCGCCGTCCGGTCCGCGCTCGGCGAGGACGGCTGGCGCGAGGCGATGGACGTGTGCGCCCGGGCCGCCGCGTGCTTCCCGCGCAGCCTCATGGTCGGCGTCGACCTGCTCGTCGGCCTCGGCTGGCGGCGGTTCGCGATCGGTGAGGTGAACGCGTTCGGCGACCTGCTGCCGAACCTCCCGGGCCTCCCGGACGGACCGGCCGCCGGTGTCGACACCTACACTGCCCAGGTCAGAGCCGCTATGTCTGTCTTGCCGGGATACGAATGCGCGACATGAACCAGGTCGTCGGCACCCACGACGTGGTGCTGGTGACCCTCGACACCCTCCGCTTCGACGTCGCCGAGGAGCTGCTCGCCGCGGGAGCGACGCCGAACCTCGCCGCCGTCCTGCCCGGCGGGCGCTGGGAGCGGCGGCACACGCCCGGCAGCTTCACCTACGCCGCGCACACCGCGATGCTCGCCGGGTTCCTGCCGACGCCCGCGGGGCCCGGCCCGCATCCGCGGCTGTTCGCCGCCGCGTTCCCCGGCAGCGAGACCACCGCCCCCGGCACCTGGACGTTCGACGCCGCCGACCTCCCGACCGGCCTCGCGCGGGCCGGCTACCACACGGTCTGCGTCGGCGGCGTCGGCTTCTTCAGCAAGAGCACGGCCCTCGGCTCGGCGCTGCCGTCGCTGTTCGCCGAGAGCCACTGGGAGCCGTCGTTCGGCGTCACCGACCCGTCCAGCCTCGACCACCAGATCGCCCGCGTCGAGGAGTCGATCGCCGCGCTCGACCCGGAGCAACGGCTGTTCCTGCTGCTCAACGTGTCCGCCCTGCACCAGCCCAACTGGTTCTACCTGGACGGCGCGACCCGCGAGTCCGGCGACACCCGGGCCAGCCACGCCGCCGCGCTGCGGTACGTGGACGCCCGCCTGCCCCGGCTGCTCGGCGCGCTCCGCCGCCCGTCCCTCGTGATCCTCTGCTCCGACCACGGCACCGCCTACGGCGAGGACGGCCACGTCGGGCACCGCATCGGCCACGAGGTCGTCTGGACCGTCCCCTACGGAGAGTTCGTTCATTCATGACCAGCCCCTACCAGGGTTACGTGTACGCCTACCCCCACAAGACCGCCTACCGGCCGCTCGACCCCGAGCCCTCACTGCGGTCGGTGTGGGAGCACGAGGACAGGCGCGCGCTCTTCCTCTACCTGCACATCCCGTTCTGCGAGATGCGCTGCGGCTTCTGCAACCTGTTCACGCGGACCGGCGCGTCCGGGGAGCTGACGGACGCCTACCTGTCGGCGCTCGAACGCCAGGCGGACGCGGCGGCGGACGCGCTGGGCGACGCGTCCTTCGCGACGGCCGCGTTCGGCGGCGGCACCCCGACCTACCTGACCGCCGCCGAACTCGACCGGCTCTGCGACATCGCGGCCCGCTTCGCCCCGCTCGGCTCGGCGCCGCTGGGCGTCGAGACGTCCCCGGCGACCGCGACCCCCGACCGGCTGCGCGTCCTGCGCGACCGCGGGACGACCCGGGTCTCGATCGGCGTGCAGAGCTTCGTCGACGCCGAGGCGCGCGCCGCCGTCCGGCCGCAGAAGCGCGCCGAGGTGGACGCCGCGCTCGACGCGATCCGGGACGCCGCGATCCCCGTCCTCAACCTCGACCTGATCTACGGGATCGCGGGCCAGACGGCCGAGAGCTGGCGCTACTCGCTCGACACGGCGCTGCGCTGGAAGCCCGAGGAGATCTACCTCTACCCGCTGTACAAGCGCCCGCTGACCGGGTTGTTCCGGCTCGGCCGCGACTGGGACGACCACCGCCTCGCGCTCTACCGGCAGGGCCGCGACCACCTGCTCGCCGCCGGGTACGAGCAGGTCTCCATGCGCATGTTCCGCCTGCCGGAGACGTCCGCCGGGGGCACCGAGTACTGCTGCCAGACCGACGGCATGGTCGGCCTCGGCTGCGGAGCCCGCTCCTACACCTCCGACCTGCACTACTCGTTCGAGTACGCGGTCGGCGCGACCGAGGTCCGCGCGATCATCGACGACTACGTCCGTGCCGACTCCTTCGGGACGGCCCGCGTCGGCTTCCGCCTGGACGACGCCGAACGCCGCCGCCGGCACCTCGTCCAATCGCTGCTCCAGGCGTCCGGCCTCGACCGCGCCGCCTACCGCGCCCGCTTCGGAACCGACGCGATGGACGACTTCACCCGCGACCTCAAGGGCTTCGCCGACCAGGGCTGGCTGGACGTCCGCCCGGACATGCTTCGCCTGACGCCCGAGGGCCTCGCCTACTCCGACGCCATCGGACCCGCCCTCTTCTCCGCCGAGGTGCGTTCGCTCATGGACGCCTACGAGGCCCGCTGATGGCCGCCGTCTTCCTCCCCGACCCCACCGGCCCTTCTCCGGCGCCGGGCGACCGCCACCTGACGATCCTCTACCGAGGACCGCTGGCGAGCTGCGACTACGACTGCCCCTACTGCCCGTTCGCCAAGCGGCGCGACAGCGGCGAGCAGTTGCGCGCCGACCGTGCCGCCCTCGAACGCTTCACCGCCTGGGTCGCGGCGGCGGACCACCCGGTGTCCGTCCTGTTCACGCCGTGGGGCGAGGGCCTCGTCCGGTCCTGGTACCGGCGGGCGCTGGTCGAGCTCAGCCACCTCCCGCACGTCCGGCGCGTCGCGATCCAGACGAACCTCAGCCACCGGACGGCCTGGACGTCCGACGCCGACCCGTCCCGGCTGGCGCTCTGGGCGACCTTCCATCCCGGCCAGGTCCCGTACGAGCGGTTCCTCGGCAAGGCCCGTGACCTGGCCGAACGCGGTATCCGCTACTCGGTCGGCGTCGTCGGGCAGCCCGAGCACCTCGCCGACGCCCGCCGCCTGCGCGCCGACCTGCCGAGCCACGTCTACCTGTGGGTGAACGCCGCGGAAGGGCGCTCCTACACCGACGCCGAGGCCGCCGACTGGACGGCGATCGACCCGCTGTTCGGCCACAGCCGCGACCCGCACCCGAGCCTCGGCCGCGCCTGCCGCACCGGTGACGACGTCGTGTCGGTGGACGGCGACGGGACCGTCCGGCGCTGCCACTTCGTCCCGGACGTCCTCGGCAACCTCTACGACGGGACGTTCCGCGCGAACCTGCGTCCCCGGCCCTGCCCCCTGGACATCTGCGACTGCCACATCGGCTACGTCCACCTGGAGCCGCTCGGCCTCTACGACGTCTTCGCCGGAGGGATCCTGGAACGCATCCCGAACCTGGCCTGACCTCGCGTCCGTCCGACCCGGCGGGGAGCGGACGGGGGCGGTCGGATCCGGCGTGAACCCGTTCGGGCGCCAGTGGCAAGACACTCCCGGAAAGATCGTCTTCTGGGAGGCCCCATGACCCTCTGGCGCACGCTCGCCGTGGTCTCCGTCGCCGGCGCGACCCTCGCGGTGTCCGGGAGTCTCGGCGCCTACGGCTACTACTACAAGCTCCAGTCGAGCGTCCACCACGAGGACCCCGACGTGGCGCTCGGCAAGGACCGGCCGAAGAAGCTGAACAAGTCGGTCAACGTGCTGCTGATGGGCTCGGACTCCCGCGAGGGCTCGAACGCCAGGTACGGCGCCGGCCACCGGAACGAACCGCCGAAGGCCGACAGCGTGATCCTCGTGCACCTCGCCGTGGGCGGCGGACGCGCGTACGGCGTCAGCATCCCGCGCGACCTGATGGTGCCGATCCCGTCCTGCCCGCGCAAGGACGGCCCGCCCACGCCGCCGCTCACCCTCGCCATGTTCAACTCGGCGTTCGGCCGCGGCGGCCCCACCTGCACGATCAAGACGGTGGAGAAGATCACCCGCATCCACATCGACCACTTCGTGGAGGTCAACTTCACCGGCTTCAAGGGGCTGACCGAGGCGGTCGGCGGCGTCCCGATCTGCCTGCCGAAGCCCGTCCACGACCGCCGGGCCGGGCTGGACCTGCCGGAGGGCCGGAGTGTCGTGAAGGGCGAGACGGCGCTCGGCTTCGTCCGCGCCCGCTACTCGCTCGGCGACGGCACCGACACCCAGCGGATGAAGCGGCAGCAGCAGTTCATGGCGTCGTTCGCGCACCAGGCCATGAGCGGGGGAGTGCTGGCGAACCCGTCGCGGCTGAACAAGCTCCTGACCTCGGGCGCCCGGTCGATGACGACCGACCGGGCGCTGAGCCTGTCGGAGATGCTGCGGCTCGCGCAGAGCATGCGCGGCATGTCCGCGGGCTCCCTGAAGTTCACCACCCTGCCCTCGGCCCCCTGGTCCCAGAACAGGAACCGCGTCGCGATGACCCCCGCCGCGGCGCCCTTCCTCGCCGCCATCCGCGAGGACCGCGACCCCATGGCGACGCTCCGGCCCCAGGAACGCCCGACGAAGCAGCGCAGGACGCGTCCGGGCACGGGAGCGACGCGGACGCCGCAGACCGACGAGATCCGGGCCAGCGACGACATCTGCCGCAAGACCTGGAGCTGACCCCCGTCCGCCCCGCGTCCGCACATCCGACGGTTCCCCGCGTACCGTCCACCGCATCCGGTGACACCGCACGCGGACCACCGGCCTTGGCTCTGCGCCGCCTCCGGCTGTCGCCCGCGGGTCGGGTCAGGTCTGCTTGAGCGGGTTGTAGTCGGCGGCGTCGACGCCGAACGTCCAGGCCACGCCCTCGCGGGCGGTGCGGGTGGACGGCGGGACGCGCAGGTGGTAGCGGCGGTAGGTGCCGTCCGGCTCGGGCGTCGAGTTGACCACCTCGACCATCACGACCGGTTCGTCGTCCAGCAGGTCGATGCGCCACAGCACGCCCGTCTCGTCCCGGTGCAGCGGCTCGGCCCCGGTCTCGGCGAGGTAGCGGTCGTAACCGAAGATCTCCAGCATGACCCGGCGCAGCTCGGCGTTGTCCTCCCGGCCGATGCGCTCGACGGTCAGGTCGGTGAGCGAGGCGACGAAGCCGGGCGGGATCGGCATGCCGCGCCACGCGTGCAGCGCGAGGCCGTCGGGGAAGGCCAGCGCGGGGCCGTCGCCCCGGTGCAGCCGGCCCGGCTCGTCGCGGTGCAGTTCCGACGGCCGCACGGAAATGATCACGAGGCGTTCGTAGGGCCACCACCAGCCCGCGTTCCGCGCCACCTCGGCGAGCCCGGGCGGCGGCGTGCCGAGCGCGTCGAACTGGGCCAGCCACGCCGCGTCGTGCTGGCCGAGGACGGCGTCGAGGGTGGCCGCGCGCAGCACCGACTCGGCGGCCGAGCCCTCCTCGCCCGCGAGGTCGCCGATCGCCTGCCGGATGCGGATGACCAACTGCTGGACCTTGTCCCACATCGGCGCGGCCGTCAGCGACCAGGAGCGCGCCCACCCCTGGGCCCCGAGCTTTTGGTACGCGGCGGAGCGCGCGGCCTCCCACGGGCGTGTCCGGACGGTCTCGCGCACGCTCGCGCCCGCGTCGGACGGCACGTCCGGCACGTCCAGCCCGGCGGCGGTCAGCACGTCGGCCTTGCCGGCGAGGACGGCGGCGGCGAGCGCGCCCTGGGCGGGCGAGTCCACCCAGAGGAACCGTTCCGGCGCGTCCAGCCCCGCGGCGGTGTAGGCGGCGGTGACGCCCGCCTCGGCCCGCGCCCGGTCGCCCGGTCCGGTGGCGAACGCCGTCGCCTCCCAGGACAGCATCAGGTTCGCGTGGTCCAACTCGTTCACGGTTCTCCAAAAGGTGGGGGGTCGTCGGGGTGGGAGGGGCGCGCGGGGGCGGAAGGCTCAGTCGGCGACGACGCGGACGGCGCCCGGCACGTACTCGCGTTGCCGGACCACGCGGTACCAGCCCTTGGGCAGCGAGATCGCCGCGTGCTCCTCATGCCCGAGGCGTCCGCGGCGGGCAGGTGCAGGTAGTCGGGCGCGAACGGATCCGGGTCGCGCCGCAGCGTCCCCTCGCAGGTCAGCGCGTGCGCGTGGCCGGTGGCCTCGCCGAGCGCGAGCACCATGCGGCCCCGGCCGTCGCGCGCGACGGGCGGCAGGTCGCGGATGGCCTGGGGCACCGCGTCCTCGGCCACCGGGACGATGAGGATGTCTCCCTGTCGGTACATGCCACGAACGCTAGACCGGCCCTCCGACAATTCCTGGAGGACTATCCGATCAGCCGTCTGACCAGGCATAACAATGCATTTGCCGCCTGGTCGGGGCGCGCGGACGGGCGGTCAGAAACCGCGGGTGCGGCGCGCGGCCGGGCGTGCCCAGCGGCCGGACGCGCTGAGGCCGACGCTCTGGAAGGCCCGCACGAGTTCGCTGCCGAGGTTGACGCCCGCGCCGAGTGCGAGCGCCACCGACAGCGCGGCGACCAGGGTCTGCGCGCCCTGCTGCGCCGATCCCGTGTTCAGCTCGACCATGCCCCGGTATAGGAGCGTTCCAGGCAGCAGCGGAGAGATCGCCGGGACGATGTAGGGCAGCGAGGGCGCGTGCCGTCGCCGCGCGAGCATGCTCCCGAGCACGCCCACGAGGATCGCCGAGACCGCCGACGCGAGCACCGGCGTGACCTTCCAGTTCAGCAGGACCACGTACAGCACCCAGATCAGGCCGCCGCCGATCGCGGCGGGGACCAGCACGTCGCGCGGGACGGCCAGGCAGACCGCGAATGTGAGCGCGACGATCGCCGCCGCGATGATCGGGACGGGCCGCAGCAGCGCCGGCGACACCGGCATGTGCCCGACGTTGATGTCCACGTTCAGCCGGACCGCGACGTACACCACGACGCCGAGCCCGGCGACGATCGCGGCGATGATGAAGAACACCTCCAGCAGCCGCGCGCCCGCGCTGACCAGGTCGCCGGTGATCCCGTCCTGGACGGACGCGACCAGCGGGCGTCCCGGCAGCAGCGCCAGGATCGCGCCGGTCACGATCGTGGACGCGTGCGCCTGGTGGCCCGCGGCGACGACCAGCGCGGCGGCGGTCGCGGCGATCGCGGCGGCCACGGTGAGCTGGAAGAACTCGGCGACACCGCGGCGGGCGAGCGCGGCGGCGGTGCGGTCGCCGAACAGGGTCGCCACGAACGCGGTCGCGGCGACCAGCGGCCCGCCGCCGACCAGGATCGACGCGGCCGCCGCGATCAGCCCGAGGCACACCACCATCAGCCACGCCGGGTAGGGCGCGCGGCCGCGCTTGATCTCGTTGAGCCGGGCGCGGGCCTCGTCCAGGTCCAACATCCCGATGGACGCCTCCTGGACGAGCTTGTGCAGGGCGGTCAGCCGCCAGTAGGCCGGGGTGCGGCGGCGGATGGCGCGCGCACCGGTCACCGGGGGCGCGCCGCTGCCGGGGTGCGCCGACACGAGGATGCTGGTGAACGTGACCTGGACCTCGGCGCGCGGCACCTCGAAGGCGAGCGCGAGGCTCAGCATCGCCTCGTTCACCCGCTCGGTGGACTCGCCGCTGGCCAGGAGCAGTTCGCCCACCCGCAGCGTCAGCTCGATGGCCCGGGGGTCGAAACTCTCGCCGGGTTCGTCCTCGGGGGGTTCGGGCGGGTTGCCGTCCATCAGGACCACCCAGCTCTGGCGCAAGCGCTCCACGGTCCGCCCCATGCCCGACAAAAACCCTCCCGCCCCAGCGACCACAATCTTCCCCGCAGGTTACCCATGCCGCATTGGTGCTATACCGTCCGCGTCCTGGCGGGCCCCTCCGGAAGGGCCGCTGATCAGGCGCTCGCTACTCTGGTGACGAAGATCGCACCGGGACGCCGGAGGGGCGGGCCGGAGCGCCCACGGCATCGGAGGTGATCCGAGCGTGCGCGTCGCGCTGTTCGTGACCTGCGTCAACGACACCCTGTTCCCGGGGACGGGGCGGGCGACCGTGCGGCTGCTGGAGCGGCTCGGCTGCCGGGTGGAGTTCCCCGAGGCCCAGACGTGCTGCGGCCAGATGCACTTCAACACCGGCTACCGCGAGGACGCCATGCCCCTGGCGCTGCGGGTGGGGGAGGTGTTCTCCGGCTACGACGCGGTGGTCATGCCGTCCGGCTCGTGCGCGGCGATGGTGCGCGAGTGGTACCCGAAGCTCGGGGTGGACGCGCCGTCCGGCGTGTACGAGCTGTCGGAGTTCCTCGTGGACGTGCTGAAGGTCGAGGACGTCGGAGCGTATTTCCCGCACACGGTCACCTACCACCCCACCTGCCATTCGCTGCGCTCCCTGCGCGTGGGAGACCGGCCCCATGCCCTGCTCTCCTCCGTGCGCGGCCTGACGCTGCTTCCCTTGGGCGCGGCCGACGAATGCTGCGGTTTCGGCGGGACGTTTTCCTTGAAGAACCCCGCTGTGTCCGCCGCCATGTGCACCGACAAGGTCCGCAACGTGCTGGACACCGGCGCCGAGGTCCTGTGCGCCACCGACAACTCCTGCCTGATGCACATCGGCGGGACGATGCGCCGAGAACGCGCGGGCGTACGAGTGATGCACCTGGCGCAGATCCTCGCCTCAACAGAGGAGGCCCCGGCATGAGCTCGACCTTCATCGGGATGCCGCCGTTTCCCGAGGCGGCGTCCCGAGCCGTGGGCGACGCCCAGTTGCGGCACAACCTGCGCAAGGCCACCCACACGATCCGAGACAAACGCGCGGCCGTCGTGGCGGAACAGCCCGACTGGGCCGCCCTGCGCGCCGCCGGGGCGGCGCTGAAGACTCGGGTCCTGCGCCACCTGGACGTCTACCTGGAGCAGCTCGAAGAGGCCGTCGAACGGGCGGGCGGCCATGTCCACTGGGCCGCCGACGCGGCGGAGGCGAACCGCATCGTCGTCGACCTCGTGCGCGCCACGGGGGAGACCGAGGTCGTCAAGGTCAAGTCCATGGCCACCCAGGAGATCGACCTCAACGGGGCTCTGGCCGAGGCCGGGATCACCGCCTACGAGACCGACCTGGCCGAGCTGATCGTCCAGCTGGGGGACGACACGCCCTCGCACATCCTCGTCCCGGCCATCCACCGCAACCGGGCGGAGATCCGGGAGATCTTCCGCCGGACGATGGGGGCCTGGGGCCGCCCGGCGCCCGACGACCTCACCGACGACCCGCGCGCGTTGGCCGAGGCCGCCCGCGTGCACCTGCGGGAGCGGTTCCTCACGGCTAAGGTCGGTGTCTCCGGGGCCAACTTCGCGGTCGCCGAGACCGGCACGCTCGTGGTCCTGGAGTCCGAGGGCAACGGCCGGATGTGCCTGACCCTGCCGGAGACGCTGATCTCGGTCGTCGGCATCGAGAAGATCGTCCCCACGTGGCGGGACCTCGAAGTCTTCATGCAGCTGCTGCCGCGCTCCTCCACGGGCGAGCGCATGAACCCGTACACGTCCATGTGGACCGGGGCCGCCGAAGGCCAGGACTTCCACCTGGTGCTCCTGGACAACGGCCGCACGAAGGTCCTGGCGGACGGAATCGGACGCCAGGCGCTTCGCTGCATCCGCTGCTCGGCCTGCCTGAACGTGTGCCCCGTGTACGAGCGCGCAGGAGGCCACGCCTATGGCTCGGTGTATCCCGGCCCGATCGGCGCGATCCTGACCCCGCAACTGCGGGGCCTCGGTTCCGAGCTGGACGCGTCCCTTCCCTATGCGTCCACGCTCTGCGGGGCCTGCTACGACGTCTGTCCGGTGGCCATCAACATCCCGGAGGTGCTGCTGCACCTGCGCGCGAAGGTCGGGGCTTCGGGCGCGCACAAGGCCGAGAGGCTGGCCATGCGCGCGGCACGGCGGGTCCTGTCGTCGCCGGGGCTGCTGGCCGCGAGCCAACGCACCGCCGGCCGCTTCCGGAGGCTCACCCCGCGCCGTCTCCCCGGCCCTCTGGCGGCCTGGACGGACACCAGGGACGTTCCGGCACCCCCAGCCCAGTCGTTCCGCGACTGGTGGGCCTCTCGGGAGGAGACCAAGTGAGTTCGCGAGAGACGATCCTCGCGCGCGTGCGTTCGGCGCTGGCGGACGTCCCCTTCGCCGAGACCCCGGACGCCGTGCCCGTTCCCCGCGACTACGACCGGACCCGGCGTGGCCCCGACCTGGTCGAACTGCTGTGGGACCGGCTCAAGGACTACCGCGCCGTCGTCCACCTCGATGCGCGGGTGGCCGAACTCGCGCGCGCACGAGGACGGCTCATGGTGCCGTCCGGCGTGCCCGCAGAGTGGTTGTCGGGCGTGGACGCCGTCCCCGACGACCCGCCGCTCTCGGCCGCCGAACTAGATCGCCTGGACGGCGTCCTCACCGGCTGCGCCGTCGCCATCGCCGAGACCGGGACGATCGTGCTGGACGGAGGCGAGGCCCAGGGGCGCCGGGCGCTGACCCTCGTCCCCGACCACCACCTGTGCGTGGTGCGACGCGACCAGATCGTCCGGACCGTGCCCGAGGCCCTGGAACGCCTGGACCCCGGGCGTCCGCTCACCTGGATCAGCGGGCCCTCCGCCACCAGCGACATCGAGCTCGACCGGGTCGAGGGCGTCCACGGACCGCGCACCCTGGAAGTCGCGATCATCTGATCACGCGTCGGCGTCCCCGGAACCCCGCGGCCCGGTTATCCACAGAACGCGGTTCTGGTACGGGGTCGTCGGTGACGGCTGGTACCAAGGAGGCATGACTGACGCGACGACCACCGACGCCCTCCGCGACGACGCGGAGCGCTGCCTGCGCGGCCTGGCCGGGCCGGCCGCCCGGCTCCGCGACGACCAGTGGACCGCCATCCGCGCCCTGGTCGTCGAACGCCGCCGCGCCCTGGTCGTCCAGCGCACCGGCTGGGGCAAGTCCGCGGTCTACTTCGTCGCCACCCGGCTGCTGCGCGACCGCGGCGCCGGCCCCACCGTGATCGTCTCGCCGCTGCTCGCGCTGATGCGCAACCAGATCGAGGCCGCCGAGCGCGCCGGCATCCGCGCCCGCACCGTCAACTCCGCCAACACCGACGCCTGGGACGCGGTGTTCGCCGAGGTGGAGGCCGGCGAGGTGGACGTCCTGCTGGTCAGCCCCGAACGCCTCAACAACCCCGACTTCCGCGACCAGGTCCTGCCCAAGCTCGCCGCCGGGGCCGGGCTGGTCGTGGTCGACGAGGCGCACTGCATCTCCGACTGGGGTCACGACTTCCGCCCCGACTACCGCCGCCTGCGCACCCTGCTCGCCGACCTCCCGCCCGGCATCCCCGTCCTCGCCACCACCGCCACCGCCAACGCCCGCGTCACCCAGGACGTCGCCGAGCAACTGGCCGGCGTCCGCCACCCCACCCCGCCCCCCACCGACACCGCCCCGACGGGGGCGGAGGCGGCGGTCTCGGCCCTGGCCTCCGAGGGCGCCCTGGTCCTCCGCGGCCCGCTGCAGCGCGACTCGCTTCACCTCTCGGTGGTCGAGCTGCCCTCGGCCGACCAGCGGGTGGCCTGGCTCGGCGAGCAGCTCGACGCGCTCCCGGGCTCCGGCATCGTCTACACCCTCACCGTCGCCGCCGCCCACGAGATCGCCGGGTACCTGCGCGACCGCGGGTTCGCCGTCGCCGCCTACTCCGGGCAGACCGACCCCGAAGAGCGCCTCCAGGCCGAACGCGACCTGCTCGACAACAAGCTCAAGGCCCTGATCGCCACCAGCGCCCTCGGCATGGGCTTCGACAAGCCCGACCTCGGCTTCATCGTGCACGTCGGCGCGCCCCAGTCGCCCGTCGCCTACTACCAGCAGATCGGCCGCGCGGGCCGCGGCGTCGACCGCGCCGAGGTGATCCTCCTCCCCGGCCGGGAGGACCGCGACATCTGGGCCTACTTCGCCGGCCTCGCCTTCCCGCCCGAACCGGTCGTCCGCACCACCCTGGACGTGCTGGCCGCGGCGGGCCGCCCGCTGTCCACCTCCGCGCTGGAGCCGATGGTCGACCTCGGCCGGTCCCGCCTGGAGATGATGCTCAAGGTCCTGGACGTGGACGGCGCCGTCCATCGCGTCAAGGGCGGCTGGGAGGCCACCGGCCTGCCCTGGGTCTACGACCGGGCCCGCTACCAGCGCGTCGCCGCCGAGCGCGAGCGTGAACAGCGCGCGATGCTCGAGTACATCGCCACCACCGGCTGCCGCGAGGAGTTCCTGCGCCGCCAGCTCGACGACCCGGCCGCCGCCCCCTGCGGGCGCTGCGACAACTGCACCGGCGTCCACCGTCCCGCCGAGGTCTCCGCCGCAGGAGCCGCCGGGGCCCGCGACCGCCTGCACCGTCCGGGCGTGGACGTCCAGCCCCGCCGCATGTGGCCCACCGGCGTCAAGGACGACCTCGGCGTCTCCGGCCGCATCCCCGCCACCGACCAGGCCGAGGAGGGCCGTGTCCTCGGCCGCCTCACCGACATCGGCTGGGGCAACCGCCTGCGCGCCCTGTTCGCCGAACAGGCCTCCGACACCGACGTCCCGCCCGACATGGTCGACGCCGTGGTGAAGGTGCTCACCGCCTGGGACTGGGACACTCGTCCCGCCGCGGTGGTCTCGGTCGGCTCCCGCAGCCGCCCCCGCCTGGTCACCACCTTGGCCACCCGCGTCTCCGAGATCGGCCGCCTGCCCTACCTCGGCGAACTCACCCCGGTCGGTGACCCCGGTCCCAGACGCCACAACAGCGCCCAACGCCTCCGCTCCGTCTGGGCGGCCCTCACCCTCTCCGACGAGCTGGCCGCCGCCGTGGCCGAGGTCGAGGGGCCGATCCTCCTGGTGGACGACCGCATCGACACCGGCTGGACCATGACCGTCGCCACCCGCCTCCTCCGCCGAGCCGGTGCCCCGGCCGTCCTTCCGCTGGCCCTCGCCGTCCCGTCCTGACCCGGCTGTCCCGACGCCCCGGGGTGCGAGCCGAGACGGCGGAAGGGCAGGACCGACCCATCAGAGTCCAGGCGGAAGGGGGGAGCCGGAGAAACCGGGGGATGGCCGGTGGCTGTAGCTTGCCGCTGTGGCTAATGATGTTGAGCTGGTGATTTTCGACTGCGACGGCGTGCTGGTGGACAGCGAGCCGATCGCGGTGCGGGTGCACTCGGCGGTGCTGACCGAACTGGGCTGGGCCGTGAGCCATCAGGACGTGATGGAGCGGTTCGTGGGCCGCTCGACCGCCTCCATCAACGAGATGATCGAGGCGCGGCTCGGTCCGGAGCTGACGATCGAGGCGGAGCGCCGGTTCAAGCGGCTGCACGCGGAGGCGGTGGACACCGAGCTCCTCGCCGTCGAGGGCATCGAGGAGGCCCTGGACGGGATCGGCCTGCCCTTCTGCGTGGCCTCCAGCGGCAGCCACGACAAGATGCGGCACACGCTCGGCCGCACCGGCCTGCACGCCCGTTTCGAGGGACGGATCTTCAGCGCGACGCAGGTCGCGCGCGGCAAGCCCGAACCCGACCTGTTCCTGTTCGCCGCCGAGCAGATGGGCGTGCGCCCGGAGGCGTGCGTGGTGGTCGAGGACAGCCGTTTCGGCATCCAGGCGGCGCGCGCGGCCGGCATGCGGTCCTTCGGCTACGCGGGCGGCCTCACCCCCGCCGAGTGGCTGGAAGGCCCCGGCACGGTCGTCTTCGACGACATGCGCAAGCTCCCCGAACTGATCGACCAGCTCCCCCTCACCACCTGACCCCCGCGACCACCTGTCCGGGGGTGACCGCCTGTCCGGGGGTGACCGCCTGTCCGGGGGTGACCGCCTGTCCGGGGGTGACCGCCTGTCCGGAGATGACTGCCGGCCCGGGGGTGACCGCCTGACCGCGTTTCCGGCCGTCCGCAGAGGTCAGCGTCCAGGGGCAGGGGTGAGCAGTTCGGCGAGGTGGTCGGCGGTCTGGGTGATGGCGTCCCGGGCGGGGCCGCCGCGGGCGACGTGGAAGCCGTGGCGGCGGGCCCAGAACGCCGCCTTCACGGCGTGGAGCTGAGCCCAGCGGTGGACGCGGTGGCGGTCGAGTTCGGCTGCCTCGGCGAAGATGTCGATCGCCCGGTGGAAGGCCCTGGCGTGATCGTCGGCCTGGAGGAGAGACAGGGCGCGCGCTTTCAGGAGCGCGCCGACGTCATAGGCCGGGTCACCCGCGTAGCCCTTGGGGTCGATGGCCAGCCAGGGCTCTCGCTCGCCGCGCAGGATGTTCCCCGGATGCAGATCCCCGTGGACGAGGGTGTCCGGCTGTGTGCCGCCCAGGCCGTCAGCGGTCTCGATCGCGGCGTCCACGACATGGCGGGGCATGCCGTGCGGCAGCTGCTCGGCGTCCTTGCGCAGCGCGTCGGCCCAGGCCGGGGCCTGGTCCCGCAGTCGGGGAACGTGCGCTGGGGCGGGGACGGCGAGGCGCCTGCCGATCAGCCCGGCCACCTGGATGATCTCATCGCCGTCCCCGAGATCGTTGAGAGTGGACGGGCCGGCCCGTTCCAGAAGCATCGCAAACCGCGCGTCGTCGCGTTCGTACAGCAGCACCGCACCACGGCCCGCCCATGCCGCGAACGCGTCCGGCTCGTGCACGTTCCCGGGGTGGGTGAACGACACCTTGAGGACGCAGGGCCCAACCGGCGCCCGAACCGGGACGATGACCCCCACGCCCCCGTGCATGACCGCGCCGTCCGGGACGCAGTCCCAGCGGGCGAGCAAGTCGTCCACGATCAAGGGCAGCTCGGCGAGCCAGCGTGCGCCGGGTTCACCCTCCCGGGCGGCCGTCGCGTCCGCGAACGCCTGGGGCACTTCGATCATCCGAGCACCCTACGCGCGGCGCGGCGGCTCCACACGTCAATGCCGACTGGACGCAGGCCACGTCGGCCTCACTGTGGAGGCCGCCGCTGAGCGGTTCCGGTCCCGTCGGGCGGCGACCGGTACGCGGGTCAGTGGATGGGGTTGTCCAGGACGTCCAGGGAGGGACGGGCGCCGAGGTGCTGGAGGGCCTGGGCGGCGAGGCGGTTGCCGGACGCCAGGGCCTCCGCCGGGGGCTTGCCGTCCAGCCACGGCGGAAGGAAGCCGGCGATGAAGGCGTCGCCCGCGCCGGTGCCGTCCACGATCTTCTCGACCGGGTCGGCGGCGACCACGACGGCGTCGGGGCGGCCGTTGGTGTACCAGAGCGAGCCGTCCGCGCCGGTCTTGATCACGACCTGCGGGTACCAGGCGGTCAGCACCTTGGCCGCGGCCTCGGGGTTGTCGCGCCCGGTGAGGACCTCGGCCTCGGCGGCGTTGACGACCAGCAGGCGGGCGCCCTGCGTCCACTCCAGGAACGGCTCGGCGCCCATCCGCTTGAGCGGCGAGGAGGACGCGCCGTCCACCGACACCGACATCTGCGCCTGGCGGGCGAGGTCGAGCGCGTGGATCGCGGCCTTGCGGGAGCCCTCGTTGATCAGCGAGTAGCCGGACAGGTGGAAGTGCACGCCCTGCGTGAACAGGTCCTTGCAGCGCTCGATGTCCTCGGGGAGCAGCGCGCTGTTGGCGCCGGGGTCCGACAGCATCGTGCGGTCGCCCTTGTGCGTGACCAGGACCACGCAGGTGCCGGTCGGCCGCTCGGAGTCCATCACCAGGCGGGCGTCGACGCCGGAGCCCATCAGCTCCATGTCGCGGTTGCGGCCCGCGATGTCGGAGCCGCGGCGGCCGACGAACGCGACCTCCGCGCCCT
>NZ_JBFAOF010000070.1:0-16421 GCF_040675125.1 Spirillospora sp. NPDC049652
TACGACCTGCGCGAGGCCACGATCGGCGCGTGCCGCGCGGCGGGGTTCGAGCCGCGCTTCGCCGTCGAGGGCGGCGAGATGGACGCCGTGCTCCGCTTCGTCGAGGCGGGGCTCGGCATCGCGGTCGTCCCGAGCATGGTGCTGGCCGGACGGCCGGGGCTGCAGGGCACCGCGCTGGTCATCACTGACGAGGACGACCCGTCGCGCGGCGGGCGGCGCGCCCACCCCGACCACGGTCTGCGCCGCACCATCGCCCTGGCGCACCGCAAGGACGTCGCTCTCACCCACGCCGCCCAGGCCTTCCAGGAGACCCTGGAGAACTTCCTCGTCGAGGCCGGGCTCTCCGACAGCCTCCCCGCCGGCGTCGAGACGCTCCTCATCCCCTGACCTTGGCCGCACCGCCATGGTTGCGCAGGGGTCGGTGGTCTTCGGAAGCCGAATTTCAGGAGCGGGACGTGAACCCTTGCGAAGGGTCGGTAGTCAGTAAGGAGTAGCAGGCGGGCGTCTCGGCGGCGTCCTCTGACGGACGGAGCATGCGATGTCCTACGCCCCTCCCCCTCGTCCCGGTCCTCAGTACGCGGAGGCGACGGAGCGTCCGCCCCTTCCGCAGACGCTGCAGATCGCGTTCTTTCTGATGCTGGGCGCGGCCGCGTTGCAGGTGCTCGGCTTCCTCGTCACGGTCGTCCAGATAGGCGAGCTGCGGTCGGTGTACCTGACGGATATCGCGCAGAGGGATTCGAATCTGGACTTGCTCATGACGATCGTCCTCGTGGTCGCCGGGGTGTGGGCGCTGATCGGGGTCGGCCTGTGGACCTGGATGGCGTTCGCCAACCGGGCAGGACGGCAGTGGGCGCGCATCACCGGGACGGTCCTCTTCGGCCTCTACACGCTGAGCACCCTGGCCGGGGTGACCGCCGTATGGGCGAGGGCGTCGAACGGGTACGAGATCGGCGTCGGCCCAGCCGTGAACTCCGCGATCAGTGTCGTGACGTGGCTCGCCGGGCTGGCGATCGTCATCCTGCTGTGGAACGGGAAGTCGAAGCCCTACTTCCAGCCGGCCCGCGCTTCCCTGCCTTCCTGGCAGGCTTCGCCGCCGGCCGTGCAGCCTCCGCCGGCCGTGCAGCCTCCGCCGACGGGCGGGCCGCCCCCCTCGGATGCTCCGAACTGGCACAACCCGTCCTGACCTGCGGACGGCGACGGCGGGGCCGCTGACGTACTTTGCGCCGTTTGGCCCCATAATTTGGCTGGGCGATCCCGCGCCACCACCAGTGCTGACCTGAACGGGACCGGATGAGCGACAAAGACCCCGAACTCGAACGTCCCCGCGCGGACCACCCCAAGGACACCGGACCGTCCGTCCCCCCGAGATCGGACGCGGAGCCGGAGGCCGCCCCGGAGAAGGCTGAGGGCGCGGAGCCGGAGGCCGTTCAGGAGAAAGCCGCGGACGCGGACGCCGACCCCGCCGGGGCGGCGGCCGAGGGCGGTGGCGGCGCGGGCGACTCGGCCGAGATCCCGGGGCTCGGTGCGGCGGGCGACGGCGCCGGACGGTCGTCCCAGAAGAAGGCGCGGCGCCGGCGGGCGCTGCGGTGGGTCGCGGGCGGGATGGCCGGGGTCGTGCTGCTCGCCGGGGGCGTCGCGGCGTGGCTCTACCAGGACCTGCGCGGCAACATCCGGCAGGAGCACGTCAAGGGTCGGCTCGGCGCGAACCGTCCGGCGAAGCTGAACAAGTCGCTGAACATCCTGCTGGTCGGGTCGGACACGCGCGAGGGCGAGAACGGCCGGTACGGCTCGGCGGCGGAGATCGCGGGCGCGCGGTCGGACACCACGATCCTGCTGCACCTGTCGCCGAACCGGGACCAGGCCGTCGGGATCAGCTTTCCGCGCGACTCGATGGTCCGGATGCCGAGCTGCGAACGGGAGAAGGGCACCGACGTCCCGGCGCACTTCGGGATGATCAATGAGGCGTTCGCCAACGCCGGACCGACCTGCACATGGAAGACCCTGGAGTCGCTCACCGGGATCCACATCGACCACTTCGTCCAGGTGGACTTCGTCGGGTTCAAGCGGATGGTGGACGCGCTCGGCGGCGTGGAGATCTGCCTCGACAAGCCGGTGGACGACCCGCGCGCCGAGCTGCACCTGAAGGCGGGGCGGCAGACCGTGAAGGGCGACGACGCGCTCGGCTACGTCCGCGCCCGCTACTCGCTCGGGGACGGCTCCGACCTGGAGCGCATCCAGCGGCAGCAGAAGTTCATGGCGTCGGTGGTGAGCAAGGCGACCGGCTCGTCCATGCTGACCGACCCGGCCAAGACCTACCGCTTCCTCAAGGCGGCGACCACGTCGGTCACCACCGACGACGAGCTCGACCTCGGCGGCATGCGCAAGATCGCGGACGGGCTGAAGGACATGAGCGCGGGCCAGGTCCGGTTCGTCACGGTCCCGGTGCAGCCGTACGCGCCCGACCCGAACCGCGTCCAGTGGGACCAGTCGCAGGCCAAGGCGCTGTTCGAGGCGATCCAGAACGACGACGACCTGCCGTCCGCGCCGCCTTCGCCGGAGACCGCCGGTCAGCCGACGCCGCCCGGGAAGCCCGGCGCCTCGGGCAAGCCGTCCGGAAAGCCGGGCGCCTCCGGCACGGCGGACGGGAAGCCGAAGCCGGCCGGCAAGCCGCGCGTCACGGTCGTCGACGCGGGGGCGGCGCCCGAGAACGTCACGCGCATCGTCCAGCAGCTCAACCGGCGCGGGTTCGACGTCCAGAAGAAGGTCGAGAAGGCCGCACCCACCCAGCAGACCAGCCTGACCTTCGCGCCCGCCTCGGAAGGGCAGGTCACGCGTCTGGCCGGCATCGCGCCCACGGCCGTCCTCGCCCCGGACGCGAACACGCCGCCGGGAACGATCCGGCTCGCCCTCGGCAGGGACGGGCTCCAGCTCCTGCCGCCGAAGGCCCTCGACTCCATCACCGGCGGCGTGAACTCCGGCCAGAGCCTCTGCGGCTGACGCGGCGTCCGGCGGCGGTCCTTCGGGAGTCCGCCGCCGGGCCCGGTGTCAGCACCGGGCTGGCCTCAGCACAGGGCCGACCTCAGTACAGGGCCGGCCTCAGTACAGGGAGGACCGGTCGGCGGTCCGGCGGCGGACGAGACCGGCGAGCAGCACCCCCAGCAGGACGCCGAGGAGCTGGGCAGCGGTCCCGAGGCCGACGTCGCTCAGCCGCGCGCCGCCGACCGTCCACAGGACCACGTTCAGCAGCCAGGCCGCGAGCGGGACCCCGGCCATCGCGACGACCCATCCGCGTCCGGACTCCCCCCGGTACAGGAACCCGGCCACGACCACCACCAGCAGGTTCAGCAGCAGGGTCGGGGCGAACTCCAGGCGGATGCGGTCGGCGAGCCGGTCATGGTCCGCCGCCACCGCGACGACGGCCGTCAGCATCGAGCCGACGATCCAGACGGCGAGCGCGGCTCCCCACGCCTTGGCCAGTTCCACGCGGTCCTCCTTCAGAGCATCCGGACGGCGGCGACGATGCGGTTCACGGTCGCCTGGTCGAGCGCGCCGCGCCGCCAGGAGATCCGGACGACGGCGGGCAGCCGGTCGCCGTCCACCATCGCCAGGTCCACCGCCTCCACCGGCACGGTCCGGCCGGGGGCCTCGGTGATCGTGTAGGTGTAGTCGGCGCGGCGTCCGTCGCGGGCCCCGTACACCTTCGCCGGACGCTCGTTCACGATGCGGTACCCGTCGGAGAGCTGCACGCCGCTCTGCGCCATGGCCATCGCGAGTCCGGCGTCCGTGGCGCTGCCGAGGCGTTCGAGCACCGCCAGCCGGACGCGCGCGTCGGCGCTCTGCGCCGCGAACGCCGCGCCCTTCTCGGTGAAGCGCCGCCAGCCGGACGGGTAGGCGAGCGCGACGCGCTTGGTCTGGACGGCCGTGTACCCGGCGGGCCTGGCCGGGGCGTGCTCACCGGAGCAGCCGGCGAGCAGCGCCGCGGCCAGCGCCATCGGCAGGACGACCCCGGCGGGGAGACCCACCCGATTGACGGCTCGGCTCCTTCTCGCGGCGCGGTCCTTCGGTGCGGCGCGGTCCTTCGGTGCGGCGCGGTCCTTCGGTGCGGCGCGGCGCTTCATGACGACTTCGTCCTTCATGACGTCCTCGGCCCCCTCAGCCGCCGGAGCATTCCGGCCACGGCACGTACTGGCGGACACCGTCGCGCGGAGCACCCAGGTACTGCGCTCCCAGCACATTCTGCAGGTTCTTCTGGTAGGTCGCCTCGAACCCGAAGCTCCGGCCGAGGTTGATCTCGGCCCCGAACTTGTAGGCGTCCTGGACGTTGTTGTAGTTGATCGCGCTGACCTTGGCCTGGTCGTAGAGCAGCCGGTCGAACGCGGACCCGCCGGGCCCCGGATCCTGGGTCACCGCGTACGGGGTCATCGCGCGCGGGACGGCCGAACCGAGCCCCTGGAGGAAGTTGCCCGCGTTGTTGGACAGCCAGCTCTCGGCGACCGGGCGGTTGCCGTCGTTGACATCCAGCACGGTCGTGGTCGTCCGGACCCGCTTCTCCCCCTGCTTGATCTCACCGGAGCCGCTGTTGCCGCCGCCGGTCTTGCCGCCGAGGCCGTCCTTGCTCGACACCTGGTACTCGTAGGTGTTGATGAACTCGATCCGGCTGAGTTTCCCGTTCTTGTCGCGGGTGATGCGGACCGCGCCGGTGACGCCGCCCTTCAGCTCCTCGCCGATGCCGAGCGCCTGCGCCGACCCGGTGCCCTCGCCCGTCCACTGGTAGGTGTACTGGCGCTCGCCGTTGTCCTTGTTGTTGGAGACGATCACCTCGGGCGTGATCTTCCCTTCGAGGGAGATGTTGCCGGTGTTCACCTCCGCCGACCCGTTCGTCCCGACCGACTTGAACGCGCCGCTCGCGCCGCCCTCCAGGCCGACCTTGCCGAAGGTGATGTTCGGGTTCCGGACGTCGGCGTCACCGGTGATCTGGTTGGACAGCCAGAGCCCGAAGCCGGTCGCGCCCGGGTTCTCGCTGTGCTGGATGGCCTGCTGCTGCGCCCACTGCTGCATGATGGCGTCCTGGAACTTCTTCTCCTCGGCGGCGTTCTTGAACGTCCAGGTGTCGCCGTAGCCGAACTTGAGGCTGCCGCCGAGCTTCACCTCGCGCTTGCCCTTGCCGTCCAGGTCGCCGATCTTGCCCGTGTCCCAGGTGGCGCTGAGCTTCTTCGGCGTGGCGTCGACCCCGACCGAGGCGGTGTCGGTGAGCGTCAGCCGGACGGTGCCGTCGGAGAACTCCTGCCGCAGGAAGCCCCACTCCTCGCCCATCTTGAAGAAGGCGATCTTGATGACGTAGCCGCCCTTCTCCTCGGCCTGCTTGGCGAGGCACTTGTCCGGGCGGTAGTCCGCGTCGTTCCTGGCCTTGTCGGGCGGCTGGCAGTCGCCCCCGAACATCCGGCAGACCGCCGCCGTGATCGAAGGCCCGGCGACGCTCCCCGTCAGGGTGGCGAAGAGGCCGACGATCACCGCGGCGACGCCGATCAGGGCCGCGTACTCCAGCCCGCTGGCCCCTGTGTCCGGGGCCCTGCCCCGTCGCCCCGCTCGCGCTCCCACAGTCCGGACGTTACGAACCGCGGCACGTCCCTCACCAGGGTCTACGGCCCCGGTGCGGACCCCATTCGGGACCCACGGTCACCGGACCGCGAGGGCCGGTGCGGGGTCCCCCGGGCCCCAGGTCCCAAACGGCACGATCACAGCGCGTACGCGAGCCCGAGGACGCCGATGACCAGGAACACCAGACCCGTCGCGGCGCACAGCGTCCACGTGCCCGCGCCGCTGCGCCACCACCCGGCGACGATGACGTCCACCGGATTCGCGGGGTCGTAGCGGACCTCCACCGTCGTGCCCTCGCGCGCGGACGGGCTCCGGTCCCCGTACCGGGCGGCGGCCTCGACGTTGCGGCCCGACGCGTCCTGGAAGCGGACGACCGGGTGGTACGACGCGTCCTCGCCCACCCCGTCCTGCCGGACCCCGACGACCTCGGCCGTCGCGGGGACGAACGTCCGGAGGTCGCGGAGCACGTCCCGCAGCTCGCGTCCGCCCCACCAGGCCAGCACCAGCCCGAGCAGTGCGAACACGCCGCAGACGAGGAGGGGGACCGCCGAGATCGACATGCGGCACAACGTACACGCCTCCCGCCGGCCGGAACGGCGGGCGGGAGGCGGGGCGGGGCGGGGTGTGCGGGCCGGGGTCAGGTGGTCGTGGCGAAGGCGGGCGCGAGCAGGACGGCGGCGACCGCGCCGACGACCATGTACGGCCCGAACGGGAACTCGCCCTTGCGGGTGCGGCGGACGAGCATCAGCGCGATCGCGACCAGGCCGCCGCTCAGGTAGGTCAGCAGCAGGCCCAGCACCCAGGCGCTCTGCCCGAACCAGCCGAGGTACAGCCCGAGCACCCCCGACAGCTTCACGTCCCCGAGGCCGAGCCCGGACGGCACGACCACCACCTGGACCCCGTAGATCATCAGCAGCACGACCATGCCGAGCAGCGCGTTCCCGAACCGCGCGAGTCCGTCGTCGGTGAACGGGACGGCCGCCGCGAGCAGCGCCGCGGCGATCCCGTAGGACGGCAGGGTGAACCGGTCCGGAAGCCGTTTCACCTCGACGTCGATGAAGCACAGCAGCGTCCCCACCGCCACCAGGTAGAGCAGCGCGGGCAGGTGCGGCTGCCAGCCGACCCGCCACCCGAGCAGCCCGAACCCGGCCGCGGTCACGACCCCCATCGCGACACGGCGGCGCCGGGGAACCTCGCCCACGTAGGGCACGGCGAGCGGCGCCGCCAGGGCCCCCACCAGCAGCCCCAAGGCGGTCAGCGCCA
This sequence comes from Spirillospora sp. NPDC049652, assembly GCF_040675125.1. Lineage (NCBI taxonomy): Bacteria > Bacillati > Actinomycetota > Actinomycetes > Streptosporangiales > Thermomonosporaceae > Spirillospora > Spirillospora sp. NPDC049652. The sequence goes on from NZ_JBFAOF010000070.1 coordinate 6,862, forward strand.
GGATGACCATCACTCTCCCCTGTCCCGCACCGATAAGTCTGCGTCATCAAACTCGGCGAGCCCGGAAAGCACATGAGCCCTCAGGCCCAACGACCCTTTCGACGCGACAGGGACGAATTCGGATCCAGCGACTTTTCTTCGCAGCGAAAGCCTGCCGATGATCGGCGTCCACCGGGCTCATCTGCGGGGACGCGCCGGGCCCGGCGACCCTGCTCCGAGCGGCCGAAGCCCGAAACCCGTGTCCTGGTATAGGTCCGCAGACCCTTGGGGTGGCCGGATCCGGCACATAACGTGCGGGCCATGCGTGCGATTCTGAACGGATGGCTGTTGGCGGCTCTCGTGGCCGCCATGGCCCTCCTCGCACGCTTCGTGCTCACCCCTGCCGAGCAGACGGCAGCGGTGAACAGCCAGGTCGTCCGGGTCCATTTCCCCTGGCTGCTGTTCTGCGTCGCGATGACCTATGTGAGCGCGTCAGTCGTCCGACGCCGCTACCGCGAACTCATCGTGATCGCCGTGGCGCTGCCCGTTCCCCCGCTGGTGATGCTTGCGGGGATGGCGATTCGGGTCGCCCCCGGCCAGCCGGCACTAGGAACGCTTCTCCAGTTCATCGAGGCGCTCCTCGGCGGATCCATCGGGATCGTGGTCGCGAGCGTCATCGGCCACGCCGCCCGCCAGAGCGCCCGAGAAATGCAGCGGGCGTGGGCGGGTGACGGCGGACTGAGCGACCCGCACGGCGTCCTGACTCCGAAGGAACCTATCAGTCAACCGCCTTCCACCGAGCAGTCCGGCGCTCCTCGCCACCCCCCTTCCCCTCCGCCCCCCTCTCCCACTTCCCCACCACCGGCCCCGACCGTCCGGCTGGACGGCCCCTCCCAGGCTCCGACGCTTCCACCGTCGGCAAAGTCCCTCGCCCAAAACACGCCCCGCGCGACCGCACCATCGCTCACCGAGCGCAGTTCCTTCCCTGCACCAGGCGCGCCGCTCACCCCGTCCGAAGAGCCGAGCGCGGTTCTGCCTGAGGACCGCCTGGTCGCCTGGGGCAGGGACTCGGTGAACGCTGCGGAACCGGCCGACGACGAACAGTTGAAGAACCGGCGGAAGGTCGAAGCCCCCCTTTCGCCTCAGCACAATCCGCCGCGTTCCTTCGGTTCTCCCGACTTCCGGCAGTGAAGGAATTGGGACCCCGGACCCTGTCCTTTCCCCGGCGCCGGGTTCTACCGTGCTCGGGAATCCTTCCGATCACTGATGACGGGGAACACCGTGCTGCTGCGTTTCAGGTCCGGTGGCCGCCAGGGGGACGCCGGCATCGCCTCCTCGACTCTCATCATGGGCATGGCCATCGCTCTCGCGGCCGGCTTCCTGCTGGTCGGGCGGATCGCCCAGGCCGGTGACATGATGACCCGCGCGCAGACCGGGGCGGACGCCGCGGCTCTCGGCGTGCTGGCTCCGCTCCGCGACCAGCAGGCCCGGATGCTCATCAGGGGACAGGACCCGAGCGGCGCCGGTTACTGGGAGGTCACCCAGGAGCCCAAGATCCCCGCGGAGAAGTACGCCAAGCAGAACAACGCCGCGGTGCAGAAGGTCGACCTCTCCGGCATGGTCGGGGACAACGCGACGGTTCAAGTCCGCAACCTGACATGCCAGCTCAAGCGGGACAACGAGCTGACCGAGAAGGAGCGGGACGACCTTCGCCACCGCCGCAACCTGTGCACCGACAGCCGGGGCAAGAGCGGAATCGGACGGTACGGCACCGCCACCGCCTCCGCGAAGATCATCCAGCCGCACTGCGAATTCCATTACCGCGCCCTCTCGCCGGACGCCAGTGGGGCAGGAGCCCTCGATTGGGTCAAGTGCAACGGAAACGGCCATACGCTCCAGGTCCTAGGCGGCAGGTTCGACGAGGTCCAGAAGCTTTTCAAGATCCGGCTCGTGGACCAGGCCGACGGCACCCCGTACACCGGAGCCCCCCGGACGTTGTTCGGCGGGCCCACCGGCGGCGCGGGCGTGGCGGTCAACAAGTGCGCCAAGGAAGACAGCGTCAAGATCGACTCCAAGCCCTTCGGGCAGCGGGTCGTGGCCTGGGCCCTGTGCTGGCTGGGGACTCCGTACTCCTGGGGAGGCGGCACCTACAGCGGTCCGTCCTTCGGGATCTGCTGCTCACCCGGCGGGTACAGCGGCGCGTCGACCCTCGGTTTCGACTGCAGCGGGCTCAGCCTGTACGCCGTCTACCAGGCTTCGAAGGGACGCCTGGCACTCGGGCACTACACCGGAGACCAGGTGAGTGACCGTCGCGGAATTCCCGTCTCCCTGAATGCGCTGCAGGTCGGGGATCTGATCTTCTTCGGAAGCGGAGTTCCCCATCACGTGGCCATTTATTACGGCGATAATCAAATAGTCGAAGCACAACAGACAGGTGTGCCCGTCAAGATTTCCCCACTCGCGGGACGTGACGCCACCTCGGCCCGCCGGTTCTCGGGCTGACATCGGCCTTCGGGCCGGCCGCCACCACAGGCCGGGCCATGGGAAGGCGGCGCGGTTCCCGCTCTCTATCCGGTTGGGACGGTTCCATGACGCTGACCGCTGAGCAGCCCGTCGCCCGGCGCCTCCGCGCCTCGCGTCCCTCGCGGCTCTTCTGGCTGCTCGCCGCCGGATACGTCGTCCACGTCGCGGTGCGCCTGGCGATGTCGTGGGGACGGACCACGCCGGTGTACGTCCCGGACGAGAGCGGCTACCTGGTGGCCGGGCGCTGGCTGGCGGGCGGCGCCGGCATGGACCTCACCGGCCAGACCTTCTACCAGGCCGGATACTCGCTCCTGTTCGCCCCGGTGTACCTGGTCGTCCATGATCCGGCCACGGTGTACCGGTTGGTGCTCGGTATCAACGCGGTCGTCGGCGCACTCGCGTTCCCCCTGGGGCGAGCGTTGCTGCTGCGCTGCGGGATGAAGCCGCGCGAGGCACTCGTCCTCGCTTGCGCCGCCGCATTCCTGCCCGTGGCGACGTTGTACAGCAGGACGGTGATGACGGACGCGGTCCTCCCCGTCCTGGCGTTGGGCTGGCTTCTTGCGCTGGACCGATTCGTCCGTGACGGACGCGCAGGCCAAGGTGTGGTCGCGAGCCTGCTGGCCGCCTACATGTACTCGATGCACATGCGGGGCATGGTCGTCCTGGCGATGCATTGGCTGGTCCTGGTGTCCCTTCCGGTGCTGCGGCACACGTCCCTGGGAGCGTTCACACGACGGTGGCACGGAACGTCGGGGCAGGAAGGAGAACCGGGGCGGCACGGAGAGCCGGGGTGGCGTCCGGCTCCGGGGAGAAGCGCAATGCTCTGGGCGCTCGGCGTCGCCGCCGTCGGCACGGCCGCGGCCTGGACGCTGAACACCGAGGCAAGGACCGCGCTCTATCCGGGAGGGCCGAGCAACCTCCAGTCGATCGCGATCGACCGGCTGACGACTCCCACGGGCCTGCTGCATTCGGTCACCGCGGGCGGCGGGGAACTGTGGGCCATGTCAGCGGGCTCCTGGGGACTGGCCGCGGTCGGCTTGGTCACCGCGCTCATCACGGTGCGGCGAGGGAGGTCCGCCGACCGGCTGATGACGGTCGTCCTGCTGCTCACCACCGCAGGCGTGGCCGTGGCCTCAGCCGCCGCGCTGCCCAACGAGCACCGCGTGGGCAACTTCGCCTACGAACGCTACGTCGGCCTTGTGGCACTCCCCTACACGCTGATCGGGCTGGCGTCGCTCCAGCGAACCCGCCGGACGCTCGCGGCGGTGGTCGCCCTCTGCGGGTTCGGCGGCTGGCTCGTTCTCTACCTGGGCGACCGGCTCCATACCTACGACTTCAGGATGGGCGACTTTCCCGACATCGCCCTCCTGGGCGGGAGCTACTCCACTCCTCACCTGATGACGACCTCGGTCGTCGCCTCGGTGATCCTGGCTCTGCTCTCCGCGCTGCTCCGCTGGGGGACGGTCCGCTTCGCCATCACCCTGGCCGTACTGAATGTGGCCCTCTCCGTCCCGCCGTTGACGGTATGGCGGTTCGGGGAGAACGACGTCATCTCAACGCCCCCTCCCCCGATCGCCTCCGGCGGGGTCGTCATCGCTCGGCACGTCCCCGGCGTGGAGCATCCTGTGCCGGACGTCGTCGAGCCGATCCCGGGCATCATGTACTCCGTGGTGGCGGAACGCGTCTGGTGGACCCACCTGAAGCGGTTCGACCCGTCCGACGGCGTCGGGCCGGGAGTCTGCATGGCGGTCGTCGAATGGCCCGCGGGGGTGACGGCCGCCGACACCTGGCCGCAGCACCCTCCGGCCTGGCGGTTCCAGCGTTCGGTCTACCGCGGATCGCTCTGGTGGGTCACCTGGTACGACCCGTCCTGCATCGGCCGGAAGGACGTCCGATGAGGGTGCGTCACGCGCTCGTCTGTGCCGTCCTTCTCGCGCAGGCCACCGCCTGTTCCTTCGCTCAGGCCGTTCCCCCGCCGGGTCCCATCCGCGTCGGCGTCGCCCTCACTCCGGACGGCGTCGGCGACCTGGCGCTCAACGACTCGGCGCTGGCCGGCCTGGACCGAGCCCGCAAGGACGCCGAGTTCGAGCCGGTCACCGCCCCCGCACGCACGGGAGAGACCGACGGCGACCGCGAGTCCCGCATCCGTGACCTCGCGGGACGCGGCTTGACCATGGTCATCGCGGTGGGCTCCGCCTACACCGTTCCGGTGGAGAAGGTCGCGCCGGCCTACCCTCGCACGCGCTTCCTCGTGCTGGACCCCTCGAACTGTGCGATCCACGGCGCGAACGTGATGGGGACATGCTTCCATCCGGAGCAGGCGGCCTACCTCGTGGGGGCCGCCGCCGCCCTCCGGTCGCGCACCGGCGTGCTGGGCTTCGTCGGCGGACGCGACGCCTGGACGCCCCGGTTCCAGCAGGGCTACGAGGCCGGTGCGAGGAAGGCCAGGCCGGGTGTCCGGCTTCTCCCGGCCCGCTACGCGGGGAACGCCGACGAGGGGCGCGCCGCCGCGAAGGCCGCGACCGATGCCGGAGCGGACGTCGTGTTCCAGGCCGCGGGCGGCGCGGGCGAGGCCGTGGTCCGAGCCGTGGCCTCCGCCGGACGGTACGTCATCGGCAGCGTCGGCGACCAGTACGCCCAGCCCCGCCTGGCCGCGTACCGGGACCACATCCTCAGCTCCGCCATCGTCCAGGTGGACCTGGCCGTCGCCTCGTTCGCCCAGAACGCCTACCCGGGGAGCTCCTTCCGCCACAAGGTCACCGACTTCGACCTCAGCAAGGACGGCGCGGACTACAGCACCAGCGGAGGAAGACTGGAGGACCTCCGCCCCCGTCTGGAAAAGTTGAGATACGCCCTGATCGATCACCCTGACCGCCTCTGACCTACCGTCCCGCCCACAGCGAAGGTCGACCATTGCCGAACTTCCTCGTCTTCATCGCGTCGGTCATGCTCTTCGCCGCCTGGCTGTTCCCGTCGATAGTCCTCGTCGACAAGATCCGCACAAGTAACTGGCCGCTGGTCGACGGGGTCGTCGTAGGAAACAACGAAGGACGAGCCGAAGTGAACGGCTCATTCGAAACGGTCTACTGGATGGTCGTCGCCTATGTCACTCAGGACGGGGTCAAGGTGACCGCATCCAATAGCGTCTCCCAGGGCGGCCCAAGTGACATAGGGAAGCGGGTGACCTTGCGGTATAACCCGCGTCGACCCGACAAGTTTCGGCTGGGTGGTCCGGAGAAGTGCGGCCGCCTGATAGCGCAGTCCGTCACCTCGATCATCTTCGCTCCTATCCCCATAACCCTCCTCGTATACACGATTCAGCGCATCCCGAATCCTCTCTGAGTCGGGACTCCACCACCCTCAGTCACTGGTTCATCTGACGACGGACTGAAGGCGCCTTTGGGCCCTGAGGCCCTTCACGCTCCTTTACACTCGCCCTACGGTCGCTTGTCATGAGCAGGGTGAAGGAGATCCAGGGCCGGGATCGGGGTGCCTCCTCCCTGGAATACGGCGCCCTCATCATGCTGGGCGCGGCGGCTCTCGCCGTCCTCGTCCTGTCCGTGTCGACCATGGTCCAGCCGAACGTCCGCGCGGCGATCTGCCGGATGTTCGGTGGCAGCTGCGCTGGCAGCGGCCAGGCGACCGGCCCCAGAAAGCCGACCTTCACCAAGTGCAACGTCGACGACACCAACCGGTCGATGGGGTTCAACGCCTCGTTCCGGGGGATCCGCGGGGACCAGGCGGGCAAGGACGGCATCGTCACCCAGGTCGACCCCGTCACCGGTGAGCGCTCAGCCCAGGTGACACTGACCGGGAAGAGCGGCGTCGGCGTGGAGACCGGTGACCGGACGGACATCCCAGGAATCGGCAAGCTCGGGCAGCTCAACGAGAAGTTGAAGCAGGGAAACAACGGCAAGGTGAACGTCTCCGCGTTCGCCGGCATGAACAACGAGCTCGCCTTCCGCTACGACTTCGCAAAGCCCGACTCCCAGGGGAACGACTACGCCGACGCCAAACGGTTTCTCGACTCTCGACGGGGGGCACTGTGGCAGCGCCTTCTCAGTGGCCTCGGCGGCGCGAACGGGGAGGCGGCGGAAAATGGCGCCGCCTATGGCGCCCATCTCATCAAGAAGGGCTGGTACAAGCTCCTCGGCAAGGACACGTCGAAGCTCGACGCCCAGGAAGGGCAGACACCGAACGCGGTGACCTTCCGCGTCGGCGGAGAGGTATCCGGCGGAGTCGGTTACAGCAACAACACCAATCCTCCCCCCGACGAGCAGAAGAAGAGGCTTTTCGCCTCGCTCGGCATCTCCGCCGAAGGAAAGTTCACGTCCTCCTCGGAGGTAACCGTGACCCTCGACGACAAGGCACACCCGGAAAACAACGGCAGCCGGGTCTGGGCAACGAAATTCTCCTTGGACGCCAATGGGAAAGTCCAGGGCGGCTTCGGGGTCAATGCCTTCATCACACCGGAGATCAAGGGGATACTCGAAGGCGGCGGCACCATCACCGGCACCCAGACCGTCACCTTCGACAGAAACGGAAATCCGACGCGTTTCAACATCCAGTTCGACAAGGAGGTGCGCTACGCCGCCGGCCTGACCGGCTCGCTGACCAAGGAGTCTCCCGAGCCGGCCAAGAAGGGAGAGGGCAAGACCAAGCTCTCCGGAGGACACCGGTGGAGTCAGATCCAGTCTCTCGACCTCACGAACCCGGAGAACCGCGCCGCCTTCGACAAGGTGTTCGCGACACCCGCCGGAATGACGGCGGTACCCAAGATCGGCCCGAATATCTTCGACAACCTCCAGGCCCTGGGCAAGAGGATGGGCCAGCACGGCCAGGAGGTTCGCTACGAGTACGACACCTCGGGGAACACCAATGACCTGAGTGGATCGAATGGCGAGAAGGGCATCAAGAGAAAAGGCTTCGGCATCGGCTGGTCCAACGAGAACACGTGGGCCAAGTACCGTTCCGGGAAGTACTTCGACCATGAGGCCCCCCAGTTCGGCTGGCAGAATCTCGCCAAATGCCCCCGAGGCTGAGAGGAATTCCCGTGAGAAGAATCGCGGCTTGTGCGGCCGGCCTCACGCTGGTCGCCGCCCTGAGCGGCTGTGGAGGGTCGAGCAAGAACCGTGCGGGAGCGAAGCCGAGCGACGGCGCATCGACAGGGCCTCCTCAGGGGACCCTCACCGTGGAGACCCTTTCCTTCCAGCCGCCGGACGGGATGGCACGCGTGGAGAACGACGGCCAGGACGTGGCCCTCACGCTCGCTCCAGGGGGCCGAACTCAAAATCCGGGGGAAAAATCCCCGCCGGGGCTTGTGGTCTTCAAAGGTGGGCGCGATCTGGGCGGGGTCGCCCTTCGACGTGAGCTGATCAAGGGCGCTATCCAGACGAAAACGCCGGATGTCCAGTTCTCCACGAAGCCCGTCTCCATCCCCGGCGCGGCTGACGCCGAGATACTTGACACGACGTATCCGTCAGGCCCTGGAAAACAGGTCGACGTCATCATCGGAACCGCGTCCGGCCCCCAGTACGACATTCGTTACTGGGCCGACCAGAGCCGCTTCGACTCAGCGGGAGCCGAACGCATGATCTCTTCGATCCGGATCGCCGGGGGCGGCGAGTGAGGTACGCCGCGGCACTCGCCGCCGGATCCGCGATCGCCTTCTTCGGGACACTGGTCGTGCTGATCATCACCGCGTTGAACAGCGACCCGGACCTGGACCCCGGCGTCGCCGCGGGAGTCATGTCCTGGGTGAGCGGCACCCTGATCAGGGCACTCGGCGGCTATGTCGCCGGACTCGTCAACATCCGCTCCGGCAGCGCGCGACGTGTCGTAACCGGAGCTGCGCTGGCCGGCGGCATCGGGTACGCCGCTCTGCTCATCCTTCTTTCCGGGCTCGCCGTCGCCGGTGGGGCCGGCGAGTTCAGCCTCGGTGACCTGCTCGGCTTCGTCCTGTGGCCGGTCCAGGCAGCCCTCGGCGGCGGCCTCGCCGCGATTCTTCACCGCCGCCGCATCAGCCGCGCCGCGGCCGCCGCCGAACGCGCGTCCTCCTGGGCCTACGGCTGAGCGCGGGCGGGACCTGGCCCCGCCCGCGCCCAGCCCTTCCGTCACTGGACGCGGATGCCGCGGGCGACGGCTCCGAGCTGCTTGTCGGAGGGGATGGAGACGTCGAAGGTGCTGATGTCCGCCGGCGCCTTGTACAGGTTCCAGGCGGTCACGCTCTCACCGGGACGAAGCGTGCTCCTCATGCTGCTGACGAACAGCGAGCACTCGCAGTGGCCCACCGTGGTCTCCAGCGGCCAGTAGCGCATCTTGGCGGCCGGATCCTCCAGCATCACGCCCCGCGTCGAAGGCCCGGTCCACGCCGGAAGGCTTCCGTACATCGCGGAGCTTCGGTCGAAGTTGATCGTGTTGTGGACGGTGGTCCCGGCGTTCTTGATCGTCCAGACGAGGAGGAGCATGCCGTCACCGGTGCGGTGGATCCCGTTGATCTCGTAGCGCAGGCCATCGGAGGCGGCGATCTCACCACTGCTGATCGCGGGTGCGGGCGTGAAGAAGTTGACGGGCTGTTGCCCGTTGGCCGAGCCGGGTGCGGGAGCGGGCGCGGGTTCGGGCGGCTTGGGGAAGGTGACAGTGACACGCCGGTTACGCCGGCGCCCTTCGGCGCTGCTGTTGTCGGCGATCGGCTGCCCGGAGCCGTGTCCGGCGGCCTGGAAGGTGACGCCCTGCCGAGTCACCAGGCCCTTCAAGCGGTTGGCCACCGTTTGGGCCCGGCGTTCCGACAGGGGCTGGTTGATCGCGTCGTTGCCCGTGTTGTCGGCGTGCCCGTCCACCTTGACGGCCGTCCCCCTGGACGCGTCGATCTGCTGCGCGACCTTCCGCAGCAGATCGTCGGCGCGTGGGGTCAGATCGGCCTTGTTCACGGCGAACAGCACGTCGGACTGAAGGTTGATCGCCCGCTGGCCTTCCTTGTCGTCCACGCCCTGCTCGGTCCCGGTGGCCGTGACCAGCACCGGGAGGATGCGCGGCCTGCCGGTCGGCGGCGTCGAGGC
>NZ_JBFAOF010000071.1:0-16019 GCF_040675125.1 Spirillospora sp. NPDC049652
GTCAGGACGTGCGCGCGCTCGCCGCCCGCCAGCAGCCGGACGGCCTCCCGCAACTGCGGGACGGGCACGCCGGTGATCCGCTCCACCCGGCCCGGCCAGTACGCGTTCACCACCGTCCGGACGGCCTCGAATCCCGCCGTCCGGGACGCGACGAACGCCTCGTCCACCAGTCCCTCGGCGATCGCGACATGAAGCAGCCCGTTCGCGAGCGCGAGATCGGTGCCGGGCAGCGGACGCAGATGCAGGTCGGCCGACCGGGCCGTGGCGGTGCGGCGCGGGTCCACGACGATCAGCGCGCCACCGCGTTCGCGCAGGTCGGACAGGTGCCGCAGGAAGGGCGGCATCGTCTCGGCCGGGTTCCCGCCGACCAGCAGCACCGCGTCCGAACGGCCCAGGTCGGTGACCGGCCCGGGGAGGCCCCGGTCCATCCCGAACGCCCGCAGGGACGCCGCGGCCGCCGACGACATGCAGAACCGGCCGTTGTAGTCGATCTGCGAGGTGCCGAGCGCGATCCGCGCGAACTTCCCGAGCTGGTACGCCTTCTCGTTGGTCAGCCCGCCCCCGCCGAACACCGCCACCGCGTCCGGCCCGTGCGCCGCCTGGAGCCGGACGATCTCACCGCCGACCCGCTCGATCGCCTCGCCCCAGGTGCAGGGCTCGAGCGGCGCGTCCCGGCTCGAACGCATCAGGGGCGTCGTCAGCCGATCCGGAACGGTGAGCACCTCAGCGGACGTCCAGCCCTTCTGGCACAGCCCGCCCCGGTTCGCGGGCACGTCCTCGCGCGGAGCCACCACCACGGACGCGTCTCGCGGAGTCAGGGTCATGCCGCACTGCAGCGCGCAGTACGGGCAGTGCGTCGCGGTTCCGGTCATGCCCGAGAGCCTGCGGACGCCCCGTTTCGGATGAGCTTCCCGCCCATGACCTCGCGGTTAAATGCGCCTCACCGCGCCGCCTCGGCGAAGGTCAAACGCCCCCCGGGCCTTGACCGGGACCGTGTCGAGCGTTGTCGAACGCGGTCAGGGTGCTTTCGGCAGCGGCCCCGCGGCACCCCGAACGGATCAACGGCGACGCGCTCCGTCCACCCGTTCCCGGCCCCCGCGCCCGGCCACCGCCGGTGCGCGCCCGTCTACGCTCGGGGCATGCCCGATCTCGCCTACATCGCCTCGCTCCCCCGTACCCGCGGCGCCGCGGCGGCGCTCCTGGTCGACGACCTCGGCCGGATCGTCCTGGTGAAACCCACCTACAAGGACGGCTGGTTCCTGCCCGGCGGCGTCATCGAGGACGGCGAGTCCCCGCTGGCCGCCTGCGTGCGCGAATGCCGCGAGGAGCTCGGGCTGACGCCGCGCCTCACCGGCCTGGTCTGCGTCGACTGGGGCCCGCCGCGCGGCGACGGCGTGGACGCGGTCAACATCTTCGTGTTCGCCGGCCGGATCTCCGACGCGGAGATCGCGGGAATCACCCTCCCCCCGGACGAGTTGTCCGACCACATGCTGGTCGAACCGGACCGGGTCCCCGAGTTCGCGCCCGCCCACATCGCCCGCCGCATGGGCCCGGCACTCCGCGGGATGGCCGAACACCGCGCCGTCTACCTCGAAGACGGCCACGACCCCGGCCTCCCCGCCCAAACCCTCACCCCCTGACCACCCCCGCCAGACCGAGCGCGCGACAAGAAGGTGGCGGTGTGCGGTTAGGAGTCCCCTAACTGCACGGCATTCAGCTCGACGCCTCACTCAGCCCCCGAAGACGTGTCAGGCGTCTCGCCTTGTGACGGCCCGGTAGGCGATCACGACGAGGAGCGCGGCGAGGGCGAGGAGAATCCCGGCTTCGATGAACTGGAAGGTCCAGTACCGGGACGCCGGCTGGTAGTGCAGGACCATGCGGTATCCGCCGGCGGACAGGCACTGCCGCACGCTGTCGGGATCGTTCAGGACGCAGCCGGCCGGGATCGCCTGCTGGATGTTCCAGTCGCTCCCGCCGACCACGTGGCCGACGACCTGACCGGTGGGGTCGAGGAGCTGCCCGCCGAACTGCCACGAGCCGGTGAGCGCCCCTCCGTGCGGGGATGCCAGCGGCAGGTTCGCGGTCTTCGTCGGCAGGTAGTGCGGCCTGACGAAGCTCTGCAGGACCAGCAGCACCGTGGTGAAGCCGGCCACGGTCACGCCCAGCGCCGGCAGCGTGCGCCGCAGCACGGCTCCGGCCGCGATGCCCAGCGCCACCGCGAACACCGCGTAGGCGGCCGGGACCACGCCTTGCACGTCGAACTTGAACGGGTCGAACCGGTGGTGGTCTAGCGCGTTCTCGGTTCGCGACCACCAGGTCACCGACGCGGCCACGACCGAGCCCCACGCGGCGGCCGCCGCCAGCGTCCAGCCGATCTTCGCCAGCAGCCATCGGCGGCGGGGTGTCGACTGGGTCCAGACGAACTGCTGGGTGCCCTGCTCGTACTCCCCGGCCACCAGCGGAACGCCCCAGAAGACACCCAGCAGGACCGGCACGCCGACGGTCAACGGCACCGTCGTGGTGAGCGCGGACCAGCCACTGCCCTGGAACAACCCCAGGTCGGCGCAGTTTCCGGCGGTGCCGCAGCGGTCCAGGGCCGAATGGTAGTCGGAGTCCATCACCGCGCCGGTGACGATCAGCAGGACCGCCAGCGCACCCACCAGGGCAGCGGTGTAGGTGAACTGCCTGCGGTACTGCGTCCACACGAGCCAGGTCATCGGGCCTCTCCTATCGCCGCGAGCGGGACGGACGCGCCGGCGTGGCCCATGTAGGCGAGGATCAACTCCTCCAGATCAGGCTCGGCCACCTCCCAGCGAGGGTCGTGCAGCGGGCCGTTCAGACGCACCAGCAGGGTGCTCTGCCTGGCCGTGTGGCTCGCCTTGACCACCGTGTGGTCCCGTTCGATCACCGTGGTGTCGCGGCGGGCCCCTCTCAGGATCCGGTGCCGCGCCAGGATGTCGTCGATGTCGCCGGCCAGGCGCACCCGGGAGGAATCGAGTAAGACCAGGTGGTCGCTGACCCGTTCCAGGTCGTGCACCAGGTGCGAGGACATCAGTACGGTCAGATCGCCATCGGCGACCGCCTCCGCGAGTGAGGTGAGGAACTGGTGGCGGGCGAGCGGATCGAGCGCGGCCATCGGTTCGTCGAGCAGCAGTACACGCGGCTTCTTGGACAGGGTGAGCGCCAGCGCCAGCTGGGTGCGCTGTCCACCCGACAACGTCGCCACCGGCCGGTCGAGCGCGATGCCCAGCGCCCCCATCCGCTCCCGGGCCGCGTTCGCGTCCCATCGAGCGTTGAGGCGGCCGCCGAGCGCGATGTGCTCGGCGGCGGACATCCGCCGGTACAGCGGGATGTCCTGAGCCAGGAAGCCGATGCCGGCCAGGAACGCCGCGTCGTCAGGGTCGGGGCGGCGGCCCAGCACCTCGGCCTCACCCTCACTCGGACGGGCCAGGCCGCAGAGCATCCGCAGGAGCGTGGTCTTCCCGGCCCCGTTCGGCCCGATGAGCGCCGACACCCGGCCTTCCGGCACCTCGATGCCGCAGTCCTCCAACGCCGTCTTGACGCCGAACCGCTTGGTCAGCCCACGGGTCTCCACGGCCAGGGGTGTCGCCCCGCTCATGCCACTCCTTCCTCTTCGGCCGCACGCAGCGTGATGCGCAGCAGCGACTCCATCGCCTCGTCGTCGAGTCCGGCCTCACGTGCCTCGGCCACCCACCGGGCCAGGCTGCGCCCCAGCCGGGTGTGCGTGCCCGGCGGCGGCCCGGCCGGACGGCCGACCACGAACGTGCCCTGACCCGCACGTCCTTCCACCAGCCCGTCCCGTTCCAGCTCGCGGTAGGCCTTCAGCACGGTGTTGGGGTTGATCGCCACCTCACCGACGACCTCCTTGACCGTCGGCAACTGGTCACCGTGGTCCAGCACGCCCATCCGCAGCGCCTGCCGCACCTGCTGGACGATCTGCAGATACGGCGGCACCCCGCTCCGGCCGTCGATCCGGAAACCGATCATCGAGACTCCTAATTATCTAGCTAACTAGAGTATTGGCCTATAGCTGTTCCTCCGTCAAGAGAATGAGGAGCCGTGCGGCTGGTGGACGAGCAGGTGGAAGACCTCCGGTCGGTCCGGCACCCACCCGGTGCAGGTCGTCCACCAGGGGCACAACGCGGTGCACGTCCAGGAGGCCGAGGCCGGACCGACCAAGCGGGAGTTCGGCGCCCCTGGCGGGAACGGTGCGGCGAAGGTGGGCGCCGCCGACGGGTCAGGCGAGGAATCGGGTGAGGTGCTCGGTGACCGTGTCCGGGTCCTCCAGCGGGAGGTGATGGGCTGCGTCGGGCAGCACCAGCAAGTTCGCGTCTGGGATCAGCGCGGCCGTCTCTTCCGCCCACTCGACGGGCATGGCCTGGTCGTTCTGCCCGGTCAGGACGAGGGTCGGCGCCTTGACGCGGGGGAGCAGATCGCGAACGTCGGTGCGGTGCAGGACCGCGGCGTCCAGTGCGAGCGGCATGGCCTCGGGGGTGTGGCCGGCCATCACGTCCAGTTCGGCGGCGGCCGCGGCGGGGTGAGCGGCCCGCCACTCCGGCGTCGTCGCGGCGTGCTGGAGCTGCCGGAACAGCGTCCTGCGGTCCTCGGCGGCGCCGGTCTCCAGCACGGCGCGGCGTTCCCGCCACCGCGGCAGGCGGTCGGCGGGTTCGGCGCGGGCGGTGGTGCCGACCAGGGCCAGGCGCTCGACGAGCCGGGGGTGGCGGGCGGCCAGCCGCATCGCGATCATGCCGCCCTGGGACTGGCCGACCAGCGCGACCGGACCCCACCGGTTCTCGGTGATCAACAGGGCCAGGTCCTCCGCGACGTCGTCGAGCGTCCAGCCGCCGGCGGGCCAGGTGCTGGCTCCGTGACCGGGCAGGTCCAAAGCGACGCAGCGGCGGGCGGCGGTCAGGGCCCGGATCTGGGCGGCGAACATCGACCGGTCGGCGAACAGGCCGTGCAGGAACAGCGCCACCGGTCCGGTGCCGGTGTCGTCGTAGCCGTACACGGTGTCGTTGACGCGGATCCTCCGCGCGCCCGGCGCGGTTTCGACGCCGAACGCGGCGGCGAGCGCCAGCGAGTCCTCGAAGATCTGATAGCGGGCGATCCGTCCGTCCCGGACCGTGAAGCGGACGGCGTAGTCACCCTCGGCGGTCCGGCCGGTGGCCTTGACCCGGAAGTGGAACCGTCCGCACACGACCGCGTCGTCACCCTGGTCGGCCACGGTGAACACCTGGCCGCCAAGCGGTTCGAACGCGGCGGGGAAGACGGCCATCCACCGCCGGATCCGGTCCCGCCCCCGCCGCAGGCCGACGGTGGGGACCTCGGGCGCGCCGTCGACGTGCCAGACGACGTCGTCGGCGAGCAGGGCGAGCGCGGTGTCGGCATCGCCCTTTCCGAAGGCGTCCAGATAGTCCAGCGCGACCTCGGAGGCGCGCCGTGCGGTGGTGGAGTCGGTCATCACGAGGTTCCTCTCCCAGTAGGCAAGGACCCTAAGCCTAGACAAGAATCTTTTCTTAATTCAAGTTACTTGATAGCTGTCAGGAGGCTATAGTTCTCTCATGGATCCCGAGTTCGCGCCGCAGCGCCGGCTGCTGACGGCCATCAAGACCGCCGAACAGGCGACTCAGCAGGCCAAGGAGGCCGCGGTCCGCGCGGCGGGCCTGACGCTGGCCCAGTACAACGTGCTGATCCTGCTGGACGAGACGCCGGGCATCACGAGCGCCGAACTGGCGCGCCGCTGCTTCGTCACCCCCCAGGCGATGAACCAGACCGTCGCCCGGCTCGTCCGCGAAGGCCGGATCGAGCGCACCCCCCACCCCACCCACCGGCACGTCCTGGAGACCAGGATCACCGCTGACGGCCGGCGGCTGCTCGACAAGGCCGACGGGCAGGTCCTCGAACTGGAACGCCGGCTCCGCGACCACCTCAGCCCGGAGCAGCAGCGGGACCTCCGCACCCACCTGGCCGCCATCGAACGGCTGGCCCGCCGCCTCGACGCCTGACCGGCCGAGCGGATCGACGGGCCGCGGTCACCGCCGCCTCTCCCTCCGCGCATCGGGCCCGCGTGAGAGTGATCGCCGAGGAGGAAGGCCGTCCACTCAAAAACCGGGCCTTTGCAGGGCCGCCCGCTGCAGGGCCTGATGCAGCCTGGGGTATCAAGGGATCCGCCGAGGAACGCCCCCGGGCCAGCGCACCGTCCCCCATGGGAGCGCGAACCCACCCGCAAGTACTCTCCGTATCGGCGGCGGCGTCTCCCGCGGACTGGCGGGCGACCTGTGGCCGAGCCGGTGGAGGTGTCGATGGTCGTCTCTTCTGGGGGCCGCGGCGGGGCGGCCCCCAGCCCGGTCAGACCAGGGTGTAGCCGAGGCGGCCCTCGACGACGAGCTTGCCGGAGGTCGGACGGCGCTCGCAGTCCGAGCGAGCCGACAGGAAGTGCTCCGAGCGGGAGCCGTTCACGATCGAGCAGCGGTAGAGCGGCTTGACCTTCACGCCCTTCGGCGGCTTGAGGTACACGTAGCCGACGCGGCCCAGGGCAACACTCTTGGGGCTTTCGCAGTCCGAACGCGCGGACACGAACTGGTCCAGGAGGACGTAACCGTTGAGGCAGCTGTAGAGCGCCCTGGTCCCGCCGGCGGGCTGCGCCAGGATGCGGAACGTCCCCTCGCGGCGGTAGAGCGGGCCGGGTGCGGCGGCGGTGGTCACCCAGTGCTTTTGCTGAGCGCCACCGAAGTACCGCACCAACGTGAGCGTCTTGGGTGCGGCGGCGGCGGTCGCGGCGACCGGAGCCGCCTTCGTCTCAGGGGCATCCCCCGATCCGGCGAGCGCCACCCCACCGGTGACCGCGAGTGCCGCGCACGCCACCCCGGCGACGACGAACTTCATTCTCATGCAGCGGTTCCTAGGCTGATCGAAGTAATGAGGACGCCAGATGGTTGCATGAGCGGGGACGCGCGTCGCCCCCTGGGCGGCTCGCTCGCACGCGTTGCACAGGCAACCGCACGCCATGCACAACGCTCGTGTCCGCGGCCTGCCGCAAAGCCCTGCAAGCTGCGACGCACCTGGACCAGGGCCACGCGCCCCCCGAAGGCCTTCGAGACGACCATCGCCTGCCAAGGCTTCCTCAAAGTTATGCGTAGGAACACCAGTATCGGCAGGCTCGCTGCGGAGTCGGCGCAATAGGATCCTCTTCCTCGAAAAAGATCAGCTAACGCTACGCCAGCGCACCATTTTGCACGCGTGAGGGAACTTTGTGAGGTTCGGTGCCCGAATGACGATCTACGCTGGGGGCTGACTTGCGTTCCGCGTGCTTGACGGTGATCGCGTTGATCACCCTTTCCTGCACCGCGCCTTCGGCATTGGCCGGAACCGGAAAGCACCCTTGGGGGAAATGGGCTCCGACACCCAGCCCGATACGAGGAAAGAGGGGTCCCGGTAACGCCGATGCGGCCAGACTTCGCAAGGCGGAGCGGTACTGGACCCGCGAGCGCATGGCCACAGCGCTCCCGGTCGATGCCCGGCGCAGCGAACCGAGCAGCACGCGCTCCCGGGTGTCCGGGCCTCCCCCTGGTACGCCCGCAGGCATCCACTTCGCAGGCATCCGCCAGGTCGGCACCTTCTTCTTCGACAGCGAAAGCATGGGTGGGAACACCTCTTGCACCGGCAGCGTCGTCCACACCCCCACCCGAGACCTGGTCCTGACCGCCGGGCACTGTGCACTCGCCCTGAAGGACTCGGCTCTCCCGATTTTCGTCCCGAAGTACAAGGACAGAAGCTCGGCGGCCGACCAGCCCTACGGCATCTTTCCAATGAAAGAGGAACCTTATGTCGACGATAGATATACCGCCAATTCGAAGGGCGCCGATTCCGACCTCGACCTGGCGTTCGTCCGGGTGGGCCCCAACGACGAAGGCCGACTCCCGGAGCAGGCGGTCGGCGCGCTGAACTTCATGCCCACCACCGGGTATTCGCACAGGGTCAGAGTGATCGGCTATCCCGGCAAGGGGACCATCAACCCCGGCCATCAGCCGATCTACTGCGACGTGACCACGTCACGGGCTCCGCGGTTCCATCAGATGAAGATGTACTGCAAGGGATATTTCAACGGAGTCTCCGGCGGGCCGTGGATCGAGAACGGCACCGACATCATCGGAAGCGTCGGGGGATACAACGGAGGCGGCGACGACGCCAACGACGACTGGGTCACCTACGCCCCGATCTACGGGTATGCCGCGGTCAGCCTGTTCCACAGAGCCATCGCAGGCCGCACCCACGCTCTACTGGCACGGCTCTAGCCGGGTGCCGAAGTGGTCCGCATACGCGGACACGCGTTGCCGTAGCCGCGCGGGATCCACGTCGATGGACTGCTCGGCGGGGAACAGCGCTCGGTGCTCCAGCAGGCGCTCCAGGAACCGCTCGGTGCGCTGCGTCCAGTAGCGGCCCACCGCCCGCAGGTCGATCGGGTGGAGCGTGCGCCGCATCGTGTAGGCCCGCAGCATGGGCAGGGACGCGGTCACCTTGACCGGATCGCGGTGGGTGAAGACCACGGTGGCGTCAGGGAAGACGGCCTTGAGGGCCGGAAGATGCTCGGCGTGCTGCGGTGACTTCAGGAGCCAGCGCTCCCCTCCCCGCAGCCAGGTGAGGGCTTGCAGGGTCGTGCGCAGGTACCGGTAGGCGAAGAGCTGGTCGGTCCCCTGCTGCCAGTCCCGGTACTCGGGCATCAGCGTGCGGCCTTCCAGCAGCGCCGAGGCGAACGACAGGCACAGCAGCTTCGCGTCCTCGTAGGCGTGGGGCGAGGAGACGTCGAGCATCTGCTTGAGATGGGGCGTCACCACATCCCGGAAGCGTTCGTGCTCCCCGGAGCCGCCCGGTGTCCGGTCGGCGTCGCCCGGTGCGGGGAAGGGGCCCACGGCCTCCCAGAGGCCCTCTCCGTGCCATCGGACATCGACGGTCCTCTCCTTCCGTGTGCGGCCGCGGCGCGGGTCGTCGGCGGACGGCGCGGTCAGCGACGGACGCGGGCCGCGACGCACCGTGCGATGGCGTCAGGGACGGCCGGATTCGTCCGCTCCCACCCCGGGCTGCCGTTGATCTCGCAGAGGACGAAGGCGCGCTCGTCGCGGAAGAGGACGTCGACCGCGGCGATGAGCATGCCGGTCGCCGCCGCCTGGACGGCGAGTTCCTCGGCCTCCGGGTGCAGGCCCCGGCACGGCTCGGTCGTCCCGCCTTGGGGGTGGTTGGAGGTGAAGCGGCCGTCGGCTGAGGTGTACCGGGTGACGCTGACGACCTCGCCGTCGATGACGTAGACGCGCAGATGCCGGCCGCCCTTGACGGCGATCAGGAGTTCGTCGGCGCGTCGCGCCTGCCAGCGTTCGCCCAGGTGCTCATCGAAGGCGGCCCGCAGCTCGTCCAGTTCCGGCCCCGGGGGGCAGGTTCTGGCCGAGGAGCAGCCACACCGGGGGTTCGGTGGTCGTCATGGGCGTCTTCTCCGCTGCCGGTCCGTCGGGAGGTGTCCGAGGGCCGTTTCCCGCTCCCCCGCGTCGGATACATACCGTAGCAGTCAACTACGGAGAGTGATGCACGGATGAAGGAGCACGCACGCCCCGGCCTGCTGCGGCGGCCCGTCCGCCCGGTACCGGCCGCAGGGGCGCGGCACGGCCTGTCCCGCGCGCTGGCGGCCGCGGCGCCTCTGGTGGCGCTGACGGTCTGGGCTCCGGCGGCGCGCGCCGACTTCGGCGACATGGAGTCCAAGCACTGGCAGTGCGCCGACCCCAAGCACTACGACCAGGACAAGGACAAGCAGCTGGAGATCCAGAACTGGAACTGCCTGGTCTACGACGAGAAGGGCCCTCCGGGTTACATCAAGCCGGAGATCCCCCTCGAGTGGTGCAAGAGGCTCACGCCGAGCCTGACGGTCATGGGCCGGCTGGGCAAACCGTTCTGGGCTTACGAGGGCTGCCGGATCGAGAGCGGCAAATACACCCTGACCGGGCCGAACAGAATCAACCGCTCTGACCCCTGGCCGAAGCAGGAGACCGTCGGCTACCACTTCACCAGCCAGACCAGCCTCAAGCCGCAGGGCCACCCGGTGCACTGCCTCCGGGGCGTCTACACCCTGCGCAACGAGATGACCGTCCGCGTCATCCACCACACGTTCGACCGGAACATCATCACCAAGTACGGCACCGTCAGCTTCGACCACACCGAGAAGATCACCATCAAGGGCTGTCCGTGACCGCTGGTCCGTGATGACGGCCGCCGGTCCCGGCGGCGTGTCAGATCAGCTCGTTCCGGCTCATCCAGCGGGAGATCAAGGCGGCGACCTCGTCGGAGTCGTCGTCCATCATGATCAGGTGGGTGTTGCCGCGCCGGCCATGCTCGGGCAGGTCGATCCATTCCGACCTTCCTCCGGCGCGCAGCAGGGCCTCGTGGAAGCGGCGGGATGAGTCGTACAGCGTGTGCCAGCCGAGGTTGAGGTGGTCACCCCAGATGAACAGGTGCGGGATCTGTTTGAGCGGAGTGAGGTCCACCTCGGCGGGGTCGGGTGCGCCGGACGGCTCGATGAGCACATGGCCCCGTACGTGGTCAGGGACCGCGATTTCGGCTCGGAGGCCGATGGGACCGGCCGCGCTGTGAGTGAGTAGTACGCATGGGCCCAGGTGTGCGAGTGATGCGTCGTGGACGGCTTGGCGTGACGCGTCACCGACCCCGGTGCCGCGTACGACCTGCGAGGCGAACTCATCGAAGGCGGCTACCGGGAACCGGCTGTCGGCGTAGGGAGAGCGGGCGGGGTAGGAGCCGGGTGGCCCGATTCGGAACAGTTCCCAGAGCGTCTTATCGTCGCGGGCGGGCTGTTCGGCCGGGTCTTGCCGGCTACGAGCCCGGCCCGCGCCCGGGCCGTCGCACAGGTAGACATCGTGGCCGGTGGACAGGAAGTACCACTGCCAGCCCGGGCCGCCGCCAGGCTTGTTCTCGAACGAGGCGCCGGTCAGGCCGCCGCCGTGCCAGCAGATGAGTGGAAAGCGTGCCCGAGGCCGACGCAGACGCGCGTACTGCACGTACATCTGGCCGTGCCCGGGCACGTCGAGGTGAAATCCGCCCAGGCCGGCGAGGTGGACGTCCTCACTCTCAGGGAGACGGTCACGGTCCATGGGCATTGCTCCTCAGTGGTGTCCCGTGCGGCGTGCTGTCGTTCCTTCGGTGTTGAGCAGCAGGACGGTGGCATGCGGGCCGAACCCGATCGTGGCGCGTTCCGCTCCCCCGAGGGCGTCGTCGAGGGCGAGGAGCCCGGCAAGACTCGCCGCCCCGCTCTCGCCCGCCTCGATGCCGGTGGCGGCCAGAGCCCGTACGGCGTCGTCGGCGAGGGCGTCGCCGACGCGTACGGCCACGTCGATGCCGGTGCGCAGGTCCGGCCAGGCGATGTGGGACAGCCGGCCGCAGTCGAGCCCGGCCATCACCGACCGGTGCGGTCCCGGTACGCGGACCGGACGGCCGGCCAGCAGCGATGCTTGCAGGCACGCCGCGTCGGTTGGTTCCACCGCGAGGATGTGCGGCCGGTGGTCCGCCGGCCGCCAGTGGCGGACCACGGCCGTGGCGAACGAGCCCACGCCCACCGGTACGGAGATCAGGTCGGGGTGCGCCGCCTGCTCGGTGAGCTGCGCGTCGAGCTCGTGGAACATCGTGGAATAGCCGGCGATCACCCAGCCGGGAACCGTCTCGTAGCCGGGCCATGAGGTGTCGGAGATCAGCAGGGCATCGGGATCCTCGGCGGCCATACCGGCGGTGTGCTGGACCGCCTCGTCGTAGGAGCCCGGCCATTCGGTGACCCGGACGCCCAGCCGGCGGATCGCCTCGACGCGGGACTTGGCGGTCGGTGCGGCCGTGACGATGTGGGCGGGCAGGTCGAGCAGCCGGGCCATCCACGCCACCGCATGCCCATGGTTCCCGTCCGTCGCGGTCACCAGCGTTGGACGGCGCTTCCCCAGACTTGCCCGCAGTGCTGCGAGATCGCAGTCGGCGGGGAGAGCGGCGTCGTCGAGCGCGTACAGGCTTCGGGCGATGGCCCAGGACGCTCCGAGGATCTTGAAGGAGGGCAGGCCGAGTCGGCCGCCTTCCTGTTTGACCAGGACGCGGCCGACACCGAGCCGCCGGGCCAGCGACGGTGATTCGATCAGCGGGGTGGGCCGGTATCCGGGAAGGCTGCGGTGGAACGCGAACGGCGTGGCGTCGTCGGACGGTCCGCCGGGCGGGGCGGCCGACACCGCCTTGTTCAGGACGATGTCGGCCGTGACGGAATGGACGGCCGCGGTGCTGGTCAACGTCGCTCCTCTGTGTGGACGGTGTTCCTGATCGCAGGACATCGGCCGGCAGCCCGAATGGTCAAGATCCAGATACGCGGAGTGGGTTGTGCCAGTCGGCCCCTGGGGCAGCTGGACCAGGCGAATCCCCGATACTGGATCTACCCGGCAGACCAGTTGATGTCCGAGACTCGACGATGAGGCGGGGCCGGAACGCGTGGGGTCCGGGGCCCGTAGGACTCGACTCGGATGGTGCGATGTCCCAGTGGGAGCTTGCGGTCACACTCGACCGGGAAACCGGCTTTCCGGTGTTCCGGCAGATCGCGCATGCCATCGCGGGTGACATCGCCCGCGGTCGGCTCCGGCCGGGTACGCGGCTGCCCGGCACACGAACGCTGGCCCACCGCCTGGAGGTGAACCGCAACACGGTTCTCGCGGCCTACCAGGAGCTCATCGAAGAAGGGTGGCTGATGACCTCGGCCGCCAGTGGCACCTTCGTCTCCAGCCAGCTGCCGGCCGGGGCGCCGACGCCCCGGAAGGTGACCGTGCGGGGCCGGAGCGCGAGCACTGCCGCCGCCTTCGATATCCGCCCGGCGCCGACGCTGCCCGGGCCGGTCGTGCGGCCGCGGGGCGTACTCGACATCAGCAGCGGGCAGCCCGACCTGTCCTCGATCCGTTCGGAGGAGCTGAGCCGCGCGTACCGGCGCGCGCTCCGCCTCGGCCACCGCCAACTCCTCGGCTACTGCGACCCTGCCGGTCATCCCCGGCTCCGGGACGCCCTCGCCGAGATGGTCTCGGCCACCCGGAGCCTGCCCGCGGACTCGGCGAACATCCTCATCACCAACGGCAGCCAGATGGCGTGGACGCTGCTGGGCCTTTCCCTGCTCGGCCCCGGCGACACGATCGCCGTGGAGGCACTCGGCTATCGGCCGGCCTGGGAGGCGTTCCGGCAGATCGGGGCGAGGCTGACTCCGGTGCCGGTGGACGAGGCGGGCCTGCGCGTGGACGCGCTGGCGGAGATCGCCCGCACCGAACGGCTGCGTGCGGTCTACATCACCCCGCATCGGCAGTACCCGACGACCGTCACGCTGTCGGCGAAACGGCGGATGGCCCTGCTCGACCTCGCCGCCCGCCACGGCTTCGCCGTCATCGAGGACGACTACGATCACGAGTTCCACGACGAGGGCAGGCCCGTACAGCCACTGGCCAGCCTCGACACGCACGGCAGTGTCGTGTACGTCGGCACCCTGTCAAAGGTGTTCGCACCCGGCCTGCGGATCGGATTCGTGGTCGCCCCGGCCTCCTTCGTGGAATCCCTGGCCGCCCGCCGCATGGTGCTCGACCTGCACGGTGACCACGTCGTGCAGGTCGCGGTCGCCGAGTTGCTGCATGACGGGGAGATCCAGAGGCACGTCAACCGGCTCCGCCGCGACTACGCCGCACGGCGAACCGCATTGCTCGCAGCGCTTGAGGAGCATCTGCCGGGCGTGGTCCACGCGACCCCGTCGGCGGGTGGACTCGGAGTCTGGTGCTCAGTGGAGAACGACATCGACGTCGACGCGTGGGCCCAGCGGGCGTTGCGCGGCGGCGCGGCGTTCCACACCGGCCGCCGTTACGCCTTCTCCGGGGAGGCCATGCCGAACATCCGGCTCTCCTTCGCTTCGCTGAACGAGTCGGAGATCCGCGAGGCGGTCCGCCGGATGGCCGCCGCTCTCCCCGCCCGGCGCGCCACCACGCCGTAAATCCCAGTCTTCTCCACATCGCGCGCGTGAGCGGATGACTGTCCGCCTCGATCTATGAGGTGACGGCCGACCGGGTCCGTACCCATCCGATGACTGACTGACCAGGGGTGATCTCGTGGGGTCACCACAACTGGCCTAACGCCTTTGCCGGAACTGGGCCTTCAGGGCAGACCGGTTCGCCGAAATAGTCGGGACGTAAGCACCGAGAGCGGGAGGAAAAGATGAGTACCACCGGAGCCGAATACGCCGTCCGCGCCGCGCGGGTCCTGGACCCGGCCGCAGGCGAAACACTCCAAGACGCCTTCGTGCATGTTCGGGGAGGCCGAATCGTCGGCCGCCTGTCCGAGCAGCCGGCGGGCGTGCCCGTCGTCGACCTCGGCGCGGCGACCCTCCTGCCCGGCTTGATCGACTGCCACACGCACATGCTTCTGCGTCCTGAAGACCAGGTGTGGCCTCCCGCGATCACTTTCAAGACGAACGTCTACCGGATGGCCGAGGGCGTCGCCGCGGCCCGGCGGGCCCTGGAGATCGGCTTCACCACGGCGCGCGACACCGGCAACGAAGGCGCGGTGCACTGCGACACGGCCCTGCGCGACGTGGTGGCGCGGGGCATCGTCCCCGGACCGCGGCTCGAGGTCGCGACCGACGCGATCTCCATCACCGCCGGTGACATGACCCTGGTCTCCGAGATCAACCCCGAGCTCGGGCTGCCCGACCCGGCCGGCATGGCCGACTCGCGAGACGACATGATCAAGGAGGTGCGCCGGCAGATCAAGATGAGCGCCGACTGGATCAAGATCTACTGCACCAGCACCCGGCGGCACGTCGACCCCGAAACGATGGAGCCGCTGCATCAGATGACCGTCGAGGACGTCAGCGCGATCGTCGCCGAGGCGGCCCGCTACCGGCGGGACGTGGCCGCGCACGCCTATGGCGGCGACGGCGCGCAGGCGGCGATCCTGGGCGGCGTCCGGACCCTGGAGCACGGTCCCCTGTTGACCGAGGACGACCTCCGGCTCCTCGCCGAGCGTGGCACGTACTGGGTGCCCACCCTGGGGACGTACCACAAGCGGCAGCACACCGACTTCGACCGTCGGTTCGTCAGCCGCCACGAGGGCGCCTTCCGGCGCGCGCTGGAACTCGGCGTGAAGATCGCGTTCGGTACGGATGTCGGCTCCTATGACCATGGCGGGCAGATGTCGGAGTTCGCACTCATGGTCGAGTACGGAATGGAACCGATGGCGGTCATCCGCTCCGCGACCGTGGTCGCCGCCGAGGTACTCCGCCGGGACGGACAGGTCGGCACACTCGCCGACGGCGCCCACGCCGACCTCATCGCCGTGGACGGCGACCCGCTCACCGACATCGGCAGCCTGACGCGCGTTCAGTTCGTCACCCAAGGCGGCCGCGTCTTCCGCGACGACACCGGTGCGGCCGCCGACACTCCGGAACTCGCCTGGGCGCCTTCCCGCTGAAGGAACGAGTGGCCGCCCCACCCTCACCGTCGGCCCTCCAAGCATCCTCATCACCAGACCGACGCCACCACCCTCGCCGCTCGACCTTCGGGCGCTGTCTCTCGATGACGGCCCGCTCTCGTCGTGCTCACCGTTGACGGCGGCGCGGACGAGATCTCCACGCTCGCCCGCGCCGCCGTCCGGACCGGCGCCCCCGCCGCGGCCACTGCCGTCTTGCGGCGGTTCCTTGATGCCGGGAGGCCGTGGCTCCGTGTATCGCGGACGTATCGGAGAACCCATACGCCCCCGCAACACACTTTTGTCTTCAGTGGAGGCATGGACCACACGGGTCCGTGCCGAAGGCATGCCGCCGCGGCTTCGAGGTGATCGCAAAAAGGAGAAGGCCCTGTGGGCGATGAAAGCGCGTGGAATCGACGTTCGCTGCTGCGGGGCGCGGCCGTGGTGGCCGGTGCCGCCGCGGCGGCACCGCTGCTGGGCGAGGCGGCCAG
>NZ_JBFAOF010000072.1:0-15850 GCF_040675125.1 Spirillospora sp. NPDC049652
GTCGCCCTCGCGCACCTCGGCGGCTCCGGCGACGGGCCGGCGCGAGCGCACCAGCGCCACGACCTCGTGTCCCGCCTCCACCAGCCGCTCGGTCAGCGCGGACCCCACATAGCCGCCCGCGCCGAGGACCAGAACTCGCATGAAGCACTCCCATCAAAGATTTCGGCGTCGAAACTTTAGACGGATGCTTGTTTCGACGTCAAACTCTTGGACGGCGAACGTTAGGCTGGGAGGGTGCTCCGCCCGCCCCGACCCAAGGACCCCGCAGTGACCGACCGACCCGAGTCCCCGGCCCCCGTCCGCGACGGAGTCGACGCGATCCTGGACCAGTGGAAGCAGGTCCGCCCCGACACGGACTGCGCCCCCATGGGCGTCGTCGGGCGCATCTCCCGCGCGTCCCGCCTGCTGGAACGCGCCCTCAAGGACGAGTTCGCCCGGCACGGCCTCGAACCGTGGGAGTTCGACGTCCTCGCCACCCTGCTCCGCTCGGGCCCCCCGCACGTCCTCTGCGCGGGCGACCTCAGCGCCGCCGCCATGGTCAGCTCCGCGTCCCTCACCAACCGCGTCGACCGCCTCCTCGCCAAGGGCCTCGTCGAACGCGGCGTCGACCCCGCCCACCGCCGCCGCGTCCTCATCTCCCTGTCGGACAAGGGCCTCCGCGTCACCAACGAGGTCCTCGACCACCACGTCGCCAACGAACGCCGCCTCCTGGCCGCCCTCTCAGCCCCCGACCAGGCCCACCTCGCCGCCCTCCTCCGCACCCTCCTCCACTCCCTCGGCGACACCGCCCCCTCCTGACCCGCCCGGGCATCCGCGGACTGCTCACACCTGATGGCGCAGCCCCTCCGCCAGGCAGGGGATGAGCATCCGCAGGACGGTGGCGGCGTTCTTCGCCGCGACCTGGTGGCAGGTGTCGTCCTTCTCCTCGTCGGCGTTGTCGGATATTCCGCGGATGACCAGCCACCCCCTGGCTCTCGGCTGTCCGGTCTGGGTGTGGAAGTCCAGGGCGAGCCCTCCTGCCTCCATGTCGAGAGCGAGGGTCTTGTCGTTGACGGACGCGAGGTGGCGCCGGATCGGTGAGGAGGCGTCCGCGACGACCGCCTCACCCGAGCCGACGGGACCGGCGAGGACCTTCGCCTTGCCGCATGGCAGGACGAAGGGTTCGCCGTGATCGGTGAAGAAGTCGTTCACCTCGCGGCGGACCCAGGCCGGGATCTGGTGTCCCTCGCTCCGGCGCCGCACCCCGGAGGCCGTCTCCTTGCGCCGGTCGTAGTAGACCACCTCCTCGCCGATCACGACGTCGCCCGGCTGAACGTCCCGGTGGATCCCGCCGCCGATGCCCACCAGCACGATCACGCCGGGCGCGAAGTGCGTGCGCAGGAGCTGGAAGGGCATGCCGGTGGACCGGTTGCCCTGCCGCTCAGTGCGCGCCATCACGACGGAGGCGTCGCCCACCTGCCCGCGATGGAAGCGGACGCCGTCGGCCCGGACCGTGCGCACGTCGTCGAGGGCGCCGACCACGGCACCGGCCTCCGTGGACAGGACGGTGATGACGCCGATGTCGGTCCGCGGCGGCGGCGCGTTCTCACGGCCGGGCGAACCCCCGATGCGGTTGTGGTTCCCGATGGTGATGGAGCCGTCACCGGTGTTCTGGACGCCGTTGTTGATGTTCACGCGATCCCTCCGACCGTGTTCCCGTCGCCCATGGTGATGTCGCCGGAGCCCATGTTGAGGACGCCGTTGTTGAGGATGTAGTTGGTGCGCTCGACGTACTCATCCGTCAGGACCTTGCCCTTGAGGAACCCGCCGACGGACGAGATGATCCGGCGCTCGATGATCTTGCTGTGCTTCGCGACGTCCAGCTCCTGGAAGTAGGTGCCGTCCCGAGGAGTGGTCAGGTGCTCCCGCGCGCTCACCATCGCGCCGATGTTGTGCCGGGCGCCGGTCGTCCTGTCCTTCGGCGAGCCGAGGACCTTGCGCGCATCGCGGAGGGCCTTGCAGAAGTCGAGGGGCGCCAGGAGGGCCCGTGGCGCACAGACCAGTTTCCGGAGCGCGGCCCTGGACGCGGCCATGGCGTCCGTACGGCCCACCGCGTCGATCATCTGGAAGGCGGGGAGCGTGGGCGTGAGCGCATGGATGGTGTACTTCAGGGTCAGCAGTCCGCCTTGTAACGAGGTGTGGAGGTAGACCGTGGTGACGATCTCGCCTCCCCAGGAGATGACCCGGCACGCGAGGTGGTGCCGGCCCGGCGCCCGGGAGTCGGCCATGAACTCCTCGAACTGGGCGAGGACGGGCCGGTGGGCGAGCAGCCTTTCGTAACGGCCGAGATGCCGCCCTTCGACCAGGAGAAGGTCGTCCACTTCCAGTCCGGGGATCTGCGTCTCCTCGCCCCTGTCCTGCGCGAGCCTGAGCAGGTCGGCGCGGATGTGCGCCACCAGTTCCCTGGTCCGGAACGGCGGTTGGGAGAACTCGCTTCCCTTTGGTCCGTCCTCGTCGGCCCGAGGCCGCAGGAGGTGCTGGGTGAAGGCCCACGAATGCACGACCTGGCCGCTGCCGATGAACGGGTCCTCGGCATAGGCGACCACCGGGCTGCGCTGCTGGTCATCGATCGTGGCCAGTCTCTTGTTGCGGGTGACCGGTCCGACGCGGTGCCCGAGGGCGCGAAGCGCGTGGAAGCGGCCCAGTTCGGCGACCGCGTACACGAGACCGGCGAGGAGCAGGATCGGAGCGGTCCCCAGCAGTACCCTCCAGACCCCCCATTGCAGCCAGGCCGTCAGGGCCACCGTGAACCCGGCGAGCACGAGGGCGATCGTGAGCGTCTCGCGCAGGCGGCGCCTCTCTTCGGCCAGGTGCATCGACTCCTGGTACAGCCCGGCGTCCCTCGAATGAGGCGTCCGGAGGAAGCGGCGTATCCGTTGCCTCAGGTAGCCGCGGACGTTCATCGCGAGGAACCACAGGTAGGCGCACGTGACGAGGAGCGCCATGGACGGCGCCGCGCACCAGGCCGCGATCGCGAGGAGGGCGGTCAGGCACGTGTTCTGGGCCGCGTCGAAGAGCCACGCGTTGCGCGCATGCATGAGGACGGGCACCACATCGAAGCCGTAGGAGGGGGCCACTCGGCGGCCGGTATCGGCATAGACGTTCTTCAGGACCCAGTCCCGGAAAGGCGCGTCGAGGTACGTGCCCGCGCACAGGTAGCGCGTGGAGGAGTCGTCGCGGAAGTTCGTCCTGGGCACCGAGGTCTCGGTGTCGGTGACTCTGGCCTGCATGGTCGCCACGGTGACCCCCGTTCTCAGCGGACCGTGGTGACGATTCGGAGGGCGAGCGCCCCGACGGCGACGGTTTCCGCCCCCGCCAGAAGGTGCATGGTCATGGGGACGCTCTGGGAGCTCCAGACGATGACCAAGGCCGCGCACGCCGTGAGGCAGAACAACAGAAGGTTGACCGATATCTGCCAGAGCTTCCGGAGCGGCCGTCCGGCGTCCTCGCGGTGCCGCCGTTCCCACGCGAAGAGTTCGACCTCGGCGGCGGACAGCCGGGTCAGCTCGGGGCCGAGCACTTCCCGGACGTAGGCGCCGATGGCCGTGATGCGGTCGTCGTTGGCCAGGAAGGTCCATCCCAGCGTGACGCAGACCAGGGGGACCAGGAGCAGGAGCAGGGGAGATCCGGTCTGGACGACCGCTCCGACGATCAGTGCGAGCGCGCCGAGCGTCGCGTAGACGAGGTTGTCGCGCGTGCCGATCCGGGCGCGCTGTTCTTCCTTGAGCTGCTCGTACTCCAGGGCGAGCAGCGGGGAGACCTGCTGGGACGACATATCGAACCCCCTTTAAGGTCAGCTTGACCGTAATTCGGGGGACGACTTCTTGTCAAGGTGACTTTTTCTAGTCCGCCTGCCTCAGCAGCGGCGGGGTGAGGCTCGTCGCGGTGCCGCGCCGGTAGAGGGCCGCGGGCCGGCCGAGGTCCGAACTGCGATGCTCGCCGGTGGGGACGAGGAAGCCGTCCGCGCGGGTCACCTTGCGGCGGAAGTTGCTGGGTTCCAGCCGCAGGCCCCAGACCACCTCGTAGATGTGCCTGAGCTCCGCGACCGTGAACGGCTCCGGGCAGAACGCGGTCGCGACCGTCGAGTACTCCAGCTTCGCGCGGGCACGTTCCAGGCCGTCGTTGAGGATCGCGGCGTGGTCGAACGCCAGCTCGGCGGCCACGGCTTCGGCGACCGGCATCCACAGCGCCTCCGCGGCGTCGGTCCCGGCCACGGGTAGCGGCAGGTTCGGTCCCATGGCCAGGTAGGCGACGCTGAACACTCGTCCGCGAGGGTCGCGGTCCGGCTCCCCGTAGGTGCGCAACTGCTCCAGGTGAAGGCGCTCGGAGTCCACTCCGGTCTCTTCGAAGAGTTCGCGCGCGGCGGCGGCCCGCAGGCCCTCGCCGTCCCGGACATACCCTCCCGGCAGTGCGAGCCCGCCCCGGAAGGGCCCCTTCCCCCGCTTGATCAGCAGAACCTGGAGGGCGTCGTCCCGCACGGTGAAGATGACGAGGTCAACGGCGACCGAGGCACCCGAGGGCCGCCCTTGAGAGGAGGACACGCTGGCCATCGTAACCACTGGCACGCGTCCCACGGCTCGACCGTCCGCCTGGTTCTCAGGTCGGCGGACGGGCCGGGCGGCCCGCCGGTGTTCGGGGTGGGGTCACTTGCAGCCGGCGGTGGTGAGGGCCTTGTCGAGGGCGGCGCGCAGTCTGGTGTTCTCGGACGTGGTGAGCGCGCGGTTGGGCATGGTGAGCCTGATGGTCTGCGGGCTGTGGCCGCTGGTGCCGACCTGGATGTCGGTGGTGTAGCGGTTGGGGATCAGGGTCCTGGCGTTGGCGTAGGCCACCTTGATCCGGTAGTGCGGGATGCGGCCGCCCGGCTTGGTCAGGCAGCGCTTGGCGCCCGCCTCCATGCGCTCGTAGAGGCCCCGGTTGAGGCTGGCCCACTGCGGGACGAGGTCGTAGCGCTCGTCCACGCCCTTCAGCGTGGCCGCGATGAGGTGCCCGCCGTCGTAGCCGGTCGTCCCGGACATGTGCCCGGCCTTGCTCTGGCAGCTGCCGCGGTCGGCGACGCTCGACCTGAGGTTCGTGGCCTCGGCGCGCTCGGGACGGCCCTGGGCGTCGGTGTAGTAGCTCGCGCCGTTCGCGTGGTAGGTCGCGTTCGGCTTGAGGTGCTCGGCGCACGGCACCTGGTCCACCCGCGTGGACGAGGCGGCCTCGCCCGCCTTCGAGTGCGGAGCGGCGCCCGCGGAGGAGGTGCAGGCCGTCGCGGCGGCGGCGACGGCGGCCAGGGCGAGCGCGGCTCGTGCTCGGGTCACGGGCGTTTCCTTTCGACGGGGGGAGCGGAACGTCCGCCGAGAAGGAAAACACAAATCACCCCAAGCCTGACAACCGGGGTATGGCGCTATCGAGGTTCTACATGCACTTATGTACGTCTATGTGTGGAAATGCGAAGTATGGATGCGGGCCGGTGCGCGGCCGGCGTCAGACGCGGCCGCCCCGGCGGGACGGGATGCCGATGCCGAGCAGGTCGAGGTCGGGCGAGATGACCTGGTGCCAGAGGTCCTCGTAGGCGACGCCGTACGAGCGCAGGGCACCGACGAGCATGCGCGCCGCTCGTTCCGCCTCCTCAGGTCCGAGCGTCGGGAACTCGCGGGTCGCACAGGAGAAGTCGTCCGGAAGGTCCGGGATCTGCCAGCCCAGCCCGGTCATGGCGTCCGCCCAGGCGGAACCGGGGTCGCCGGTGAGGGCCGCTTCGAGGTGCAGCGTCCAGTCGCGGTCGGTCGTCCACTGGACGAAGTGGTGGTCCGAGGCGTGCACGACCACGGTGAAGTAGGTGGGGAAGTCCATGAGCCGGAAGTCCTCGACGACCGACCGGAGCGTCGTCGCCAGCCGCCCCTCGAACTCCGTCCAGTCGTCGGCCCAGTAGCCGCCCGGGATCAGCAGCCCGTCCAGGTCGGGTCCGCTGCCGACCACCTGCCAGTAGCCGAGCCTGCCGAGGCCGTCCTCGGGCTCCGCCCACTTCGCCGTGCGGTACTCGTCGTTCTCGACGGCCTCGGTGGGACGGACCGACAGGTGCACCCCGTCATGTATCCGCTCCAGTTCCAGTAGCCGGACGGGACCGCGCCACCGCAGCAGTGGCCCGGGGCCCCGCATGATCGACGGAGCGCCCAACTCGTCCACGAGCGCCGAGCGCACACGAAGGAAGAGTTCGTCGCCCTCTCCGACGCGGACGTGGAGTCCGGTCTCGCCGTCGTCTGCGCCATGCCGGGCGACGCGTGCGCGTCCCGTCCCGAGGCCGGTGTCGTACTCCTCGGACCGCACCCCTTGGCGGCCGGCGTCGGGCGTCGGCTGCCAGCCGAGACGGGCGAGGGCGCGGTCGAACGCCGGGTCGTCCCATCCGGTCATGTCGAGCGCGGTGAACCGGCGGACGAGTTCGCGGACCTGGTCGTCGGTGGGGGCCATGGCGGATGATCTTATCGACCGCGACCGCCCGGCGAGGTTGAAACCGCCTCAAGGGCACTATGACGGATATAGCCGCTATGCGCCTGAAAGGTCCCCGCGTTCGCCGCTGCCGCCGACTCGGGGTCCGTGCTGAGGGCGCGGTCCGCCGCAATGCCAGTTCATGGCCATTTCGGCATGATTATTTACCCGCCGGAACGTTGGCTCCGCTTCGCCTCCTGGTAGACCTTTCACGACGACGCCGTCAAGGCGAGCCGTGAGAGCACCCGAGCCCACCGGATGGATATGAGAACCGCAGAGCCCGCGCATGCCGCAGTTCCGCAAGCCCGGACGTCCAAGGGCAGGCTGGTGGCCGACTGGCTGTCGACGACCGACCACAAGAAGATCGGGTACCTCTACCTGATCACCTCGTTCTCCTTCTTCCTCTTCGGCGGGATCCTGGCCGTTCTCATCCGCGCCGAACTGGTCAGGCCCGGTCTCCAGATCTTCGGCAACGAGCAGTTCAACCAGTTGTTCACCATGCACGGCACGGTCATGCTGCTGATGTTCGCGACCCCGCTGTTCGCCGGATTCAGCAATGTCATCATGCCGCTGCAGATCGGCGCGCCGGACGTCGCGTTCCCGCGCATGAACATGCTGGCTTACTGGCTTTTCCTGTTCGGCAGCCTGATCGCGGTGCTGGGCTTCCTGACCCCCAACGGGGCCGCGTCGTTCGGCTGGACCGCCTACACCCCGCTCTCGGACGCCGTGCGCTCACCGAGCATCGGCGGCGACATGTGGGTGATGGGGCTCGCCATGTCGGGCTTCGGCACGATCATGGGCGCGGTCAACTTCATCACCACGATCCTGTGCATGCGGGCGCCCGGCATGACGATGTTCCGAATGCCGATCTTCACCTGGAACGTCCTGCTGACGTCCATCCTGGTCCTGCTGGCGTTCCCGGTCCTGGCCGCGGCGCTGCTGGCGCTGGAGGCCGACCGCAAGTTCGGCGCGCACGTCTACGACGGCGCCAACGGCGGGGCGCTGCTCTGGCAGCACCTCTTCTGGTTCTTCGGCCATCCAGAGGTGTACATCATCGCCTTGCCCTTCTTCGGGATCGTGACCGAGATCCTGCCGGTGTTCAGCCGCAAGCCGGTCTTCGGCTACATCGGCCTGGTCTTCGCCACGGTCTCCATCGCGGGCCTGTCCATCACCGTGTGGGCGCACCACATGTTCGTCACCGGCCGGGTCCTGCTGCCCTTCTTCTCCTTCATGTCCCTGCTCATCGCGGTGCCCACGGGGGTGAAGTTCTTCAACTGGGCAGGGACGATATGGCGGGGCCAGCTGACGTTCGAGGCTCCGATGCTGTGGTCGCTGGGCTTCCTGGTCACCTTCCTTTTCGGCGGCCTGACCGGCGTCATTCTCGCGTCCCCGCCGATGGACTTCCAGCTTTCGGATTCCTACTTCGTCGTCGCGCACTTCCACTACACGGTCTTCGGCACCGTCGTCTTCTCGATGTTCGCGGGCTTCTACTTCTGGTGGCCGAAGTTCACCGGCAAGAAACTCAACGACCGGCTCGGCAAAATACACTTCTGGATGCTGTTCATCGGCTTCCACGGCACGTTCCTCATCCAGCACTGGCTCGGTGCCGAGGGAATGCCGCGCCGGTACGCCGACTACCCGTCGCAGTTCGAGGGGCTGAACGCGACGTCGTCGTTCTTCTCCTTCCTGCTCGGAATCTCACTCATTCCGTTCCTGTTCAACATCTACATCACCCACAAGCGCGCGCCGTGGGTGCTGGTCAACGATCCCTGGGGCTACAGCAACTCCCTGGAGTGGGCGACCTCGTGCCCGCCCCCTCGGCACAACTTCCTCTCCATCCCGCAGATCAGGTCGGAGCGCCCGGCGTTCGACCTGCACCACCCGCACGAGGGAGTCGTGGCCACCCGCACCGACACCACCTAGTCGGTCCGACGCCGGCAGGAGTCCGTGGCGTCCGCCCGGCCCGCTACGCGGAGCCGGGGCCTGCCAGGGCGCGGAACATGGCGGTGGCCTTCTCCGCGACGCGGACGGCCTCGTCGGCGGACGGCAGGTAGCCGGAGAGTTGGTCGAGGTTGCTCGCGACGTTCCTGCGGACGTCCGGGCTCGCGCCCGCGTTCTCCACCCGCGCGGCGGCCTTCACGGCCTCGTCGCCGAGCCCGGCGCTCTTGTTCCGCTGCCCGGCCTCGCTGTACCGGGCCGCCAGGATGTAGAGCGAGGCGATCAGGCTGTTGAGGTAGTCGGCGTTGTCGGGAGGCGACGCCGAGATGTCGCGGTAGGTCTGCACGGCTTCTTCCATCGTCATCACCGCTTCGGAGATCCGGCCGGCCTCGGCCAGCAATCCGTCCAACGCGATCAGGGCGGCGGCGAGGGCCGGCCGGCCCGGGTCTCCCTGCGCCCTCAGTGCCCTGACGGTCTGTTTGGCACACGCGATCTTCTCCACCTGGAGCCGCTCCGGCGTCGGTGGGCCGAGCGCCGGGACGGGACCGAGCTCGTAGCGCGCGAGCCCGGCGTTGGTGTGCACGTAGAGGCGTCCCGTCGCGCCCGCCGCCGGGGTGCCGTTGGACGACACCATCACCTGGGGGTTCGGCGGGTGCTCCTGCGCCGTGAACCGCGTCAGCATCCACTGCCCCGCGGGGAGGGCCAGCGCGGAGAAGACCTCGATCTCGGTGTCGAGCAGGTGCTG
The DNA here is from genome assembly GCF_040675125.1 of Spirillospora sp. NPDC049652. Taxonomy (NCBI): domain Bacteria; kingdom Bacillati; phylum Actinomycetota; class Actinomycetes; order Streptosporangiales; family Thermomonosporaceae; genus Spirillospora; species Spirillospora sp. NPDC049652. The sequence continues at coordinate 9,188 of NZ_JBFAOF010000072.1, forward strand.
GGTGACGGCCAGCACCCGGTCGGCCAGCGACACGGGCACCAGGGTGTACCTGGTGTCCGGTAGCCACTGCCCGGTGCCGCAGTCGTACCGGCCGCCTCCCCAGGTCCCGGGCAGCGGCCCCGGCGGGGGCTGGAAGTCGGGGACGTGGTGCGCGGGCAGCACGACGGGCCGGCGGCTGATCATGAGGCCGTCCCGGCCGATGCTCCAGGCGGGCGCGTCCGGCCCCTGCATGACCTTCGGGAGCGGGGTGCGCCGCTGGTAGGTGACGCCGTCGTCGTCGGTGGCGATGCGCGTGAAGGTCGCCGCGTCCACGCCTTGGATCTCCTCCTGCACCTGCCCGCGGATGAAGTCGCCCAGCGCGACCAGGCCCGCCACGCCGGCGACGATCCCCACGACGGGGTTGGTGAGGCTTCCGAGGAGCAGCCCGCCGATGCCGCCGGTGCCGAGGAAGCAGCGGAACGCGTCCCAGTCCGACGCGTCGCCGGACAGCCGCAGGGTCTGTTCGAGTTCCGTCTTCGGCGGGTCCGGCGGCGGTCCGTCCGGCGGTGGGCCGCTCGGCGCGGGGCCGCCGGGATGCTGCGGATCGGCGGCCGGCGGCGGCACGACGCGGATCGACAGGTAGGCGGTGACCTCGACGGACACGTCCACCGGCCCGAACAGGGCGGGGCAGGCGTCCGGTTTCACCAGCCCGCAGTTGGCCACGGCCGCCCAGGCCCAGTCGGGTTCCCAGCCGAGCCCCGGCGCCCAGTTCCCCCACGCGCCGTGCGGGGACTCCTCGACCTCGGTGCCGTGGGGCGGCGGCGTGAGCTGCCGGTTCAGCTGGCCGACCAGGGCGTCCCGGAAGAGCTCGCCCGAGAGGCGCACGAGGAAGGTGCTGTCGGTGTGCGCGGGGTCGTCCAGGTGGTGGACGGACGGGGCGGACAGGTCGTCGGTGCCCGTCGTCGAGAACAGCAGCGTCACGTAGCCGTCCGCGTGGTGGAGGGCGCCGTCCACGATCTGGACCTCGTCGAGGTCCAGCCCGAACCGCCAGAGCCGGTGGCCGACGTCCTGCGGGCCCTGCCCGGCGAGGTCGACGCTCCGCAGGTCGATCACCAGTCCCGAGCCCAGCACCCACAGGTGGAGCCAGAACACCGCCGGCGTCGCGGTCTCCGGCGCGTGCGGGTCGGCCTCCAGCTCGGCGATCGACAGGTGCCGGACCGTGCCCTCGGCGCGGGCGGTCATGGTGTTGGCGGGCGGGGGAGAGCCGTCCGGGGTGGCGTCCAGGGTGATCCTGACGGTCCAGTCGATACCGGTGATCAGCCGCCCTTCGGGAAGCCCGCGGAACGTCGGCGCCGGAATGGGCGACTCGGTGAGCATGAGCAGCAGGACGGTGCGGAACAGCCCTTCCTCGAACTCCGCTTCGACCAGCGCCATCGCCCGCCACCTCCTTAGGTGAGGGCGCCCTCCGGCCGGGCTCGGCGCCCGCCGGCGGCCGTCACGTCCGCCCGTTTCCCGGACGTTCCTATTCATTGTCCCGCAAAGGCATGATCGAATAAATCGCCTGTTTCTCCGGTTTCCCGCAGGCGATGCGCAACCTCGTCATTCTCCGGCCGGAACAGGCCAGTTGTGCGTGCTGAAGTGTTCCCCGCGCTCGACGGCGGCCAGCGCCCGCACCACGTGCGGCAGCACCTTGGGCGGCAGTGAGGCGGGGTCGGCCCACAGCACCTCCGAGCACTTGTCCGGCTCGGCGACGCGGGGACGGCCCGTCCAGCGGGTGGCGGTGAAGTAGTAGTCGTTCACCGCGTGGCACGGGCCGGGCATGCTGTCGGCGTACCGGTGCATGACGTGGACGAACCGCGCGTCGCCCGGCTCGACCCGGACGCCGACCTCCTCGGCGGTCTCGCGGATCGCGGCCGACAGGACGTCCTCGCCGGGTTCGATCCGGCCCGCCGGGGGAGCGAGCCACCCGTCCGCGTATCCGGTGTTGGCGCGGCGGAGCAGCAGCACCGCGCCGTCGTCCCGGCGCAGCAGCATGTGGGGCGCCATCCAGGTGCCGTACCAGCCGCCCGCCGCGAGTTCGTCCTGGGGCGGGCCGCCTGCGGTCGGCGTGGCGACGGTCGGCGCGGCGGCGGGCGAGAAGGGTGGCGGGACGTTCGGTGCCGTCATGGTGGTCGGTCAGCTCCTGGTGGTCCGGCGCCGTCATGGCTGGAACGGACGGCGGCGTCGCACGCCATCCTCCGCCATGGCCGCCCCCGGACGCCCGCCGGGGCTCAGGTGGTGTTGATGATCAGCCCGATGTGCGTGAAGTAGTTGAGCGCGCCGAAGAGCAGGAACAGCACGCCGGCGATCGCCCACACCACGCCCACGACCGTGGCCAGCCACGCCAGCGGCCTGCGCAGGACGAACGGGAAGAGCACCGCGCCGATGCCGACCAGCACGTACAGGACGGAGATGAAGGTCGCCTCCAGCCAGGGGTGCTCGGCGAACTTCCCCGAGATCGGCTCCTGGGGCGGAGCGGCGAACAGCTGGTACTTCCAGCCCGCCGCGGCGATGCCGAAGCACGCCAGCCCCATGCCGAACACGAACACCGAGATCGGTCCCGCCAGCCGTGCCGCCACCTCGCCCCGGGCCGGGACCTCGTTGAGCGCCTCGCCCCGCTTCCAGAGGAAGAGCGCCGCCATCAGCATCATCGCCCCGAACGCCAGCGCGGGCTCGCCGAAGACGATGTTGTCGAACGGGAAGCCCTGCCCGGCCAGCGGCCAGGTGAGCGTCATGTGCAGGCCGGTGAGGGTCAGGATGAGGCCGAGCGCCCCGAACGCCAGCCCCCAGCCCGCGGTCTCGATCCGGAGCTGCGGGCGCAGGAGCCGGCGGCCCAGTCCGACGACCAGCAGCAGCCCGGCCCCCGCCGCGACCGCCATGATCGTGTTGTACGTCGGCATCCGGGTCCAGTCGATCTTCAGGTCGGGCGCCGACCCCACCAGAGCAAGATCAATCATGTCGCTCACGGTAGCAAGGCGATTATCGACAGTGACGACAGGGGTGGGGTCTGCTCGTTCCGCCGGCCAGCCTTCCCGCAGGTCAGGGCATGCCGTCCAGCGGATGGACGGGCTGCCAGGCCGTCGGGAACCGGACCTCGACGCCGTCCCGCCCGGCCAGCGGCAGGAGCATGCCGAGGGCGGAGTCGACACGGTCCGCGAGACGCGGCATCGGGCGGAGCGGCCGGTGCAGTCCGGTGAAGAAGTCGTCCCAGTGGGTGAGGACGACCCGCCGCGCCCCGGTCGCACCCACGACCTCGTCCCAGTACCGGCGCACGAACTCGGGGGACTGCTTCCCCAATGCGCCGATGCTCAGGTAGACCACGTCGGCGCGCCGGCCGGTCAGCATGCCGGGCCGGAAGTTGGCGCTGGCGTGCAGCAGTATCCGGCCGAGCGGATGCGTGACCAGCACGGAGAAGGCCTCGCCGGTCCGCCACGCCTTCGCCCGGGCGGGCGGAACCAGCGGCGTTCCGACGGTCCCCGGGAAGTGGTCGCCCCGGCTGTGCGCGGACTCGACGAACGTCAGCCCGAAGCGTCCGTAGGTGAGCGTGTCGCCGTCCGCGACCACCCGCAAGGACGAGGACGGGACGCCGAGACCGCGCCCGATGTTGGCCGTGGACTCCGAACCGGCCAGGTCCGCGCCGGTCTCCAAGCACCACACCGGAGCGTCCAGCGCGTGGTCGTAGTGGGAGTGCGCGCAGAACACCGCGCTGAGCGAGTGGGCTCCCAGCCGCTCGACGGCCGCGCGGACGAGCGTCCGGTCCGGCGCGATCTTCCCGAGACCCACGCGCAGCAGGCCCGGCCGGGTGACGAACCCGTCGCAGAGGACGCTGGTCTCCCCGTCGTCCAGCAGCACCGAACTCGTCCCCAGGAAGCGGGCGCTCAGCCCGTCCGAGGAGGCTCGGGCCGGTTCCCGGAGGTCGCGGTAGGGGCGCAGGCTCGGACGGCCGAACGGCATTCTCATACGAGCATGATCCCGCCTGCCGCCGCTGCCCGCCGAACGCCCGCGGGACTCGCCCGCTTCAGCGCGTGGTGGTGCTGGGCTCGCGGGGACGGGTCCGATCGGCCGCCTGCTCGGCGGCGTGGGCGACTCCCCGGCACATGCCGCCGAAGATCCGGTCGTGGAACGGCTTGAAGGCCCACCAGTAGAGGTGGCCGGGAAGGCCGCGCGGGTGGAACAGGGCGCGCTGGGTGTAGCGGACGCGGCCGTCGTGCTCGGTCATGCCCAGTTCGAGCCAGGCCAGGCCGGGCAGCCGCATCTCGGCGCGCAGCCGCAGCAGCCGTCCCGGCTCGATCTCCTCCACCCGCCAGAAGTCGACGGTCTCGCCGATCCGGAGGCGGCGCGGGTCCCGGCGGCCGCGGCGCAGGCCGACGCCGCCCACCAGGCGGTCCAGGACGCCGCGGACGCTCCAGGCGAGCGGGAACGAGTACCAGCCGCGTTCGCCGCCGATGCCCTCGATGACCTCCCACAGCCGCTCGGCCGGGGCCCGCACCTCGCAGGCGCGCTCGTCGGTGAAGAGGCTGCCGCCCGCCCAGTCCGGGTCGGTGGGCAGCGGGTCGCTCGGCGCGCCGGGCAGGCTCGCCGACGACCAGCGCGTCGCGACGTCCGCCTGCCGGACGCGCCGCAGCGCCAGCTCCACGGCCTGCTCGAACCCGGCCGGCCCGTCGTCCGGCGGCCGGACGTACCGGGCGATGTCGTGCTCACGGCAGATCACCTCGTTGCGCAGCGACTCCACCAGCGGCCGCGCCAGGCGCCCGGGGACCGGCGTGATCGCGCCGACCCACAGGCTCGACAGCCAGGGGCTGAGCACGGGAACCGGGATGATGAGGCGGCGCCTCAGCCCGGCGACGGCGGCGTACCGCTGCATCATGTCCCGGTAGGTGAGCACGTCCGGGCCGCCGATGTCGAAGCCCCGGCTGACGTGGGCGGGCAGCCCGGCGGACGCGACCAGGTAGTGCAGGACGTCCCGGATCGCGATCGGCTGGATGCGCGAGCGCACCCAGCGCGGGGTCACCATCACCGGCAGCCGCTCGGTCAGGTACCGGAGCATCTCGAACGACGCCGAGCCCGATCCGATGATCACCGCCGCGCGCAGCCAGACGGCGGGCACGCCGGCGTCCAACATGATCCGGCCGACCTCGGCGCGGGACCGCAGGTGCGCGGACAGCTCCTCCTCGGGGGCCATGCCGCCCAGGTAGACCAGCCGTCCCACCCCGGCGTCCCGGGCCGCGTCCGCGAAGGTGCGGGCGGCGCGGCGGTCGGTCTCGCTGAACCCGCCCCGGCCGCCGATCGCGTGGATCAGGTAGTAGGCGACGTCCACGCCGTCCAGGGCGCGGCGGGTCGACTCCGGGTCGGTCGCGTCGGCCTCGGCGATCTCGACCCGGCCGGCCCACGGATGGTCGCGCAGCCGCCGGGCCGAGCGGGCCATGCAGCGCACCCGGTACCCGGCGTCCAGCAGTTCGGGCACCAGGCGGCCGCCGATGTAGCCGCTGGCGCCCGTGACCAGGCAGAGTCGCCCGGTCGCGTTCTCGGCGGGTGTGTCGCTGTCCATCGCCTGTCCCCGATGCGGCCGGCGCTCCGCCGTCCGCCGCGCTGAAGGTCGGTCCTGTTCCGGGCGTCGTCCCCCGGTGCCGTCAGACGGGCCCGTACCCGGGGCCCGGAGGACGCAAGCGCAGGTCAACGCGGTTTTGCTCCTCCTCGGGACCGGCCGGAGGAACCACGCGGCCAGGGGAAGCGCCAGTTCGCCTCGCCGAGGGCGGCGACCAGCGCCGGGGCCAGGACGCCGCGGATGAGGGTGGCGTCGATGATGATGCCGAGCGCGAGCGCGGTGGCGAGGATCTTGACGTCGGTCGAGGGCACCCGGGAGAGGGAGACGAACGCCAGGAACAGGATGAGGGCGGCGGAGGTGACCAGCCGTCCGGTGCGGCTGAGACCGGTGACGGTGGCGTCGTCCGTGGACAGGCCGCGGTCGTGCTCCTCGCGGATGCGGGCCAGCAGGAACACCTCGTAGTCCATGGACAGCCCGAACAGGAAGGCGAAGACGGCGATGGGCACCCAGATGGTGATCGCGCCGGACGCCGTCTGCCCGAACAGCGTCCGCACGCCGACGCCGTGCTGCCAGATCAGGACGGTCACCCCGTAGGCGGCCGCGAGGGAGACGACGTTGAGCGCGAGGGCCTTCAGCGGCAGGACGACCGAGCGCAGCGCGCGGGTGAGCAGCAGCAGCGTGACCACGATGATGAGGGCGAGCACCCACCACGCGTTGCCGTAGACGGCCTCGATGAAGTCGTCGTCCTGCGCGGTGATCCCGCCGGCGTCCGCGCCGGTGCGCTCGGCGGCGGAGCGGACCCGGTCGGCCGCCGCCGCGCCGGACGGGGTGGCCGGGTCCTGGCGGGTCCAGACGTCGACCACGGAGGCCGGGCCGCCGGACCGGGCCGTCCTGGTATCGGCGAAGCCGCCGGTTCCGGCGACGCCGGGCAGTCTGGCGACGGCGTCGCGGACCTGCGCGGGGCTGCCGGTGAGCACCTCGACCGGACGGACGAGCCCGGCGCCGATGCCGGACCGTTCGAGCCGGTGGAGCGCCTTGGCGGCCGGGCCGCCGGTGGAGGCGAGCGAGTCGTTGGCGGGCGCGCCCAGCCGCAGGGTGAG
>NZ_JBFAOF010000073.1:0-15842 GCF_040675125.1 Spirillospora sp. NPDC049652
TCGGCGGCGAGCATCGCGACCATGAGCCGCCGGCGTCGTGCTGGGCGGGCCGCTGCCGCTCCCAGTCGGCGATCTGCCCGGCGTCGGTGAACAGCACGAGGTAGCCGGCCGGCCGCAGCGGCAGGCCGTCCCACTCGCGGTAGGCGGCCAGGCTGCGGACCGCCATGGCCGAGCTGACGGGGTTGCCCGCGAAGTAGGCGCGGAGCACGTCGGCCGTCGCCCTGGAGGCGCCCGAGCCGGGCACGTCCCGTTCGAGCAGGACGGTCTCCACGCCCGCGCCCGCGAGTGCGGCGGCGATCGACAGGCCGATCACCCCGCCGCCCACGACGACGACCTCCGTCTCGTCGGGCAGCGCGTCCGGCCCTGCCGGTGCCGGCGGCATCAGAGGACCGGTTCCGTGCGGCGCAGGTGGTCGCCCACTTCCCAAGGGAACAGGTGCAGGTTCCAGCCGCCCAGGCAGTTGACGTACAGCGCCATGTGGGACATGAGCGCCGTGAAGTCGTCGATGCCGTCGATCTGGCCGAGGACGTCCTGCACCCGGCGGGTGAAGCTCCACAGGGTGTCCAGGCCGCAGTAGCCGAGGAACTCGGCCGGGGTGGCGGTCATGCCGCGGGCGACCTGGCGCAGCGCGTCCAGCGGCGTGCCCTCCAGCGCCGCCCGGACCAGGCCGCCGTAGCAGCTGTACCCCAGCGGACGCGTCTCGCCGTTGACGAACAGCATCGTGGTCAGCAGCGTGCCGAAGCTGCCCGCGCCGGAGGCGACGCGGCCCTGGTGCAGGTCGACCAGCTCGGCCGGGGGACGCAGCCAGATGTGCTCGGTCTCCCGGTGGAGGTCCCCGATGAGCGCGTCCACCCGCGCGTCGCGTGCGGACAGCCGGGGCACGCGGTGGCCGCCCGCCTCGTCCGCGCGCCGCACCGCGGCCACGATCGGCTTCTTGGTGGAGTACACCGACTCCCACACCGCCCGCCCGACCTCGGTGAGGGCGTCCAGCTCGTCGCTCCGGACGCGGCCCACGGGGGTGGCGACCATCGGCTCGGTCAGCTCGCCGTACTTGATGCCCAGGTGCTGCAGCTTGGAGCAGAACACGGTGCCGTCGGGCACCGTCCGCCGGTCCACCCGGTGCTCGCCGTGCAGGTGCACCAGCTCGTGGATCGGCGCCACGTGGTAGAGGTGGTGACCCGCCACCAGGGCGTGCCCCTGCAGGCTGCGGTACGGCAGCCCGTCCCACAGGGCCTGCGCCAGCGCGGGATTGCGGTCGTCCAGTTCGGCGGTCACCGCCAGGCCGAGACCTGGCCATTCGATCTCGATGCACCTCACGCTTGTCACGCTGAGTGATGCTACATCGACCTAATGTCACAATGCGGTGGCCGAGCGGTGCCGCCTACCGGTCCGCGGGTGACTCCGCCATGCCCGGTCGGATAGGTCGGCGCGCGGCGGCCCCTGCCCGCCGGGCGAACGGGCGGGCGGGGTCAGAAGCCGAGGAAGAAGAAGATGACGCCGCCGACGACATGGGCGATCACGGTGAGGATGCCGACGGCCCAGAACAGCTTCTTCGCCGTCGGGTGGTCGAACTGGGAGCCCGCCTCGGCCGGTGCGGCGGAACGCTTGAGCGCCTGGTTCTCCAGTTCGTCCAGGGACGGCAGGAAGGACGGTCGCTTGAGGGACATCCACTCTCCTCGGGGCGCTGGGGCGGCGGTCGGGGCGACGGCGCCGGCGGGGTGGGGCGCGTCCCCGGGCCGGGCGGGTTCCGTTGACGCGCAAAAGGTTGGTGTACAAATTATTGCAGTACCATCTTTCTACCCCACGAGCACATGGCAGGAGGAACCGTGGCCGGTGATCTGCGTAACACCACCAATCCGCTGGCGCTGGAGAACCAGGTGTGCTTCGCCCTGGTGGTGGCCTCGCGCGCCGTCCTGGCGCGCTACCGGCCGGTCCTGGAGCCGATGGGGCTGACCCATCCGCAGTACCTGGTGATGCTGGCGCTGTGGGAGCACCGGCAGCTGTCGATCAAGGAGCTCAGCGCCCTGCTCCAACTCGACCCCGGCACCCTCTCGCCCCTGCTCAAGCGGCTGGAGGCGGCGGGGCTCATCCGGCGCGAGCGGGACGTCCGCGACGAGCGGATGCTGGCCGTCACCGTCACTCCTGCCGGTCAGGCGCTCCGCGAGCAGGCCGAGAGCATCCCCGCCACGATGATGGAACGCCTGGGCATGAGCCTGGACGAACTCCAGGACCTGCACCGCACCCTCACCCGCGTCATCGCCGCCGCCGACGAAGCCCCCACCGCCTGACCCCCGGGCGAGGGCGCTCGCCGCCGCAAACCGCGACCCGCTTCGGCTGTGCCGCTGCCTTATTCCTCCGTCAGGATGACCTCGTCCACATCGAGGAGTGGGGAGAGTGGGCGGCGGTTGCTCATGTCGTAGCGACAGGCCGTGCCGTCCTGCCCCGCGACGAGGACGTGGTAGGGGCTGGTGACCGTGCCGTCGAGCGCGCTCAGCGGCACGAAGGTGGAGATGGCCGAGGTCAGCGGGATCCCCGGTAGTGCCTCCGCGACCGTCCTGAGCTCGCCCAGCTTGACCTCCTCCTCGGATACGGTCGCGTCGGCGAACCTGACCCCCGCACTCGTTCCGAGGCAGAGAACCGCTCGCGTGGGGTCGTCCGGAAGGACGACCGCCCCCAGGACGCCCCTGTTGTCCGCGAAGGAGACGTTCTTGATGAGGGCGCCGAGGGTCTTCTCACTGTTGGCGACATCGTTCGGCGGATCCGTGGAAAAATCCACGATCTTGGCTCGTTGGAGCGCGCTGTCGATGACCCAGGCACGGTAGCCGTCTTTCGTCGTCGGCAGGACGGCCCTTCCCTCCCAGTAGATGATCATGTCTTTGACGAACGCCTCGATCGTCGAGGTGACCTTCTTCGGGGCCGGCGACGGCAGGGCCGCGCCGGGGGTGACGATGCGTTTGGTTCCGTGCTGGGCGACTGTGTAATCGGCCCAGACGCCGCGCTCGTAGAAGGGAACGCGGCACAGCTTGTCGAAGCTCTTGGACCTGTACAGCATCCCGGGGCCGAGGGGGAAGAAGACTCCTCCCGCTTCGACCTCTCCCCTGGCGCACCAGATGGCGGTGCCGGCGGGCAGGGGGATGACGGTGAAGCCCGGCTTGCCCGTCAGCCTGTAGAGGTACTTTCCCGACTCGTAGAACTCATCGGTGGGTCGCGACACCCACAGCCATGTCGTTTCCTTGTCGTCCGAGCCGACGTCCCCGACGACGATCTCGGCGGTCTCCCGGAGGATGACCAGGAACCCGTCGGTATTGGTCTTGCGGGTGTCGCCGTCCGCGAACTTGGAGATCTTCGCGGGGAACGCCATGCTCTTGAGGCGGCCGGTCACCTGCAGGCTGGTGACCTTCGTGTCGGAGCCCCTCACCACCACCTGGGTGTCGAGATGGTGGGTGACCGGCGAGCCCGTTCCGCCGTACTGGACGGTGAGCCGGTAACCGGTCGTGCTCTGCAACGGCCCGGTCGGCCACGCGCCGGTGTCGTCGACCGTATGGTCGTGGCCGTCGTGGCTGATGGTGTAGGTGGGTTTGTCGCCGGTGGTGTGCTTTCGCGTCGTGACGGTCTCCCACAGGAGCCGGGTGCCGTCTCCGTACTCGACGGTCGGCTGCTCGGCCCGGAAGTTCTCGACCCTGAACGAGCCGGGGAACTTGCCGAGGTGGTAGCGCACCGTGAAGCTGGTCTTGGCGTCGGCGACGCGCGTGATCGTGACCGTCGTCGTGCCCTGCGCGTCGTTGACCTTGAGGTCGCCGCCGAACGTGAGACGCAGGGACCGGCCTGGGGCGATCTTCTTGCTGTCGGCGGGATTGGAGAACGCCCACTTTCCCGCGCTTCCCACCTGTTCCCACGAGCTCGGATCGGCCGTCACGCCGACCTCGGTGAGCTTTCCGCTGATCGCCTTTCCCTCGCCGCCCTGGATCATGGTGATCTTGATCTGCTGGCAGTCGATGTCCTTGCGCGTGGTGTTGGTGAAGATGATGTCGATGGTCGCGGCTGATCCGAGCTTCAGCGGTTCGGGCGTGGACATGAGGCTGTGCGCCAGGGCGAAGCCGGGGTCCTCGCTGAATCCGTACATGGGTCTTCCCTACGGTCGGCGGGTCAGGGCAGGAAGGTGTCCGTCAGGCGGAGCCTGCCGGTGCGCAGCCGGGTGGGCGTCTCCGGCGTGAGGCGCGCGGTGGTGTCGGGGGCGACGACGGGGAGCGTCGCGTCGCCCTGGAGCCACGTCCAGGTCCCGTGTTCGAGTGCGGGGATCGGCACGGGGAAGGCGGTCGGTTCCTCACCGGACCGGTCGTCCTCGGGGGGCTTGACCATGCGGTGCGTGCCCAGGGACGGACCCACGGCGAAGGTGGGGGCGAGCCGGGCGGCCGTCGCCGCCACCTGCTGGAGGTTGAGCCGGAGCTCGGTGGTGGGCACCAAGTGGCAGGCGGCTTCCACCCGGGCCCAGGGATCCATCAGCAGGGTCGCCACGGCGGGTGGCCCGGCCAACGTCACCTCGAGCGGCGCCGCCGCGACCAGGTAGGGATTGTCGACGGTCGTCCGGACGAGGTGCATGGCGGCGTAGTCGTCACCGGGGAAGTAACCGACCAGCCCGTCGTGCAGCGACCTCTCGTTTCCGAGCCGCACGCGCCAGGGATAGTCCAGATACTCGGGCGGGCGGCCTTCCGCGGGGGCCAGGTCGTGGGTGAACGGAAGGATGGGGGGACCGTCGGGGCGCAGGGCCAGACGGGCCCGCACCAGCGCCAAGGGGCGCCCCAGGAGCCGCAGCCCGGGTTGTTCCGGACGCGGTTCCGTGGTGTTGACGGTCATGCGCATGGCGTCGATGGCTCTGCGCAGGGCGTGCAGGTCACCGCCCGCGCGGCCGACAAGGCCGGTCAGGAAGCCGTGCAGATGCGGGTACGCCTCGCGAGGAGGCAGGTCGCGGCCGCCGACGGCGTCCTCCCAGAGGACGGAGCCCGCCGGGGCGTTCAGTTCGCCCAGAGCGGTGCCGTCGGGAGCGTGGACCAGCAGACTCGCGTCCAGGTGGTTGGGGACGATCCACGCGCAGACGTGCGGTTCGGTGTCGTACGGCGGGACCGGAGAGTCGCCGACGGCCGTGAGCACCTGCGCTTCCAGCCGCGCCGGCTGGGGCAGTCTGGGGGTCAGGTGCGCGTACTGGCTGGCGTACCTGGCGGTGACGGCGACCCAGCGGTCCTCACGGCAGTCGGGCAGGACGCTGCACGCCCGGACCGGCTTGCCGTCGAACTGCCCGAGGTTCTTCGGGAGGACGTCGAAGGAGCGGCCGAAGCGGTCGACGACGGCCAGGGAGGTGAACCGGAACTGCCCGGCGCGCAGCGGTTCGAGCGGTGGCAGCGCACAGTAGTCGAGCAGCGGCCTGTCCTTGTCGTAGTCGTCGGCGAACGTCAGGCCGCGCGGGTGGTAGCCGTGATCGTTGTGGACGAGCCCCGCGACCTCGGCCGGCGGGCGGCGGTGGCTCTCGGCGCCCAGAGCGTTCAGTTGCTCGTTGAACCCGTCGAGAGCCTGGCAGAGGAGGTCGCCCTTCCGGGTGAGCTTGATGATCGCGTCCAGCCAGGGAGGGGGCGACTTGAACTGTGTCCGGCTCTGCTCGGCGCGGTCGGCGACGTTCCAGACCGCGTGCGCGGACAGGAAGAGGCGGCCCGCCAGGGTGATCTCGCGCGGCGGCGAGTCCGGGTCCGCGACATGGCCTTGGCCTGTCCAGCGGTGCCTGTCGCGTTCGAACGTCCAGTTCTCCTGGAGCGAGCGCTCCGGCCCGAGCGAGTGGAACGGGATCGGATGGTAGGTGGCCGCCCACACGACGTAGAGGGGAGTCCAGGGCTGCTTCCATGCGGCGGTGCCGAACCGCACGGCCGCGTGGCCGTCCGACTGCACCCGGCTGGCGCCCTCCTGGTCGAAGAGGGCGAACTCGGCGAGCAGGCAGGTGAGCGTTGCGGCCAGCGGCTTCAGACCGGGCAGTTGCAGCAGGCTCGTGAGGTTCCTGGGGGCGGGGAAGTCCTTCGGCGGCTTCTTGCCGTTGATCGTGCCGCCGAGCATGCCGGTCGTGCGGCACGGCAGGACCGCGCCGTCGGCGACCAGGCGGCCGCCGCCGGCCCCGCGGAGGAGGACGACCGGCTCGGACGGCCGGAAGAACGGCGGGCGGGGGACGCGCCGTAGCCGTGCGCCCGGGATCGCTTCGGCGAGTTCTTCCTCGATCCGCCGTGTCGTGTCGTTGCCGCGCTCGTCCCTGGGGATCCTGGCGGCCAGGGCCCCGTGCTGCCGCCGCAGGTCGGTGATCGTGCGGGCCAGCGTGGGGCCCTTGTCCTTGAGCTGCCCGGCCATCGCGCCGGCCAGCTTGAGCAGCTCGTTCTTCAAGTCCTGGTCGTCGTCCACGTCCGCGGCGGCCCGGTCGGTCTCCTGCTCGGCCCACCACATCTGGTAGGCGCGTTCGCGGAGGCGCGACAGCGCACGGCGGGTGTCGTCGCAGGCCTGCTCGTCGGCGTTGAGCGCGGTAAGCGCCGTCAGCACCGGTGCCGGGATCGCAGGGGCGCCCCCCGCCGCCGGTTCGGCCGAGGGAAGCTCGATGCGCCATTCGTATCCGGCCGCCACCGGTTCGAAGCGCGCCTGGTGGACGAGTCGCTTCACCGTGGCCTGCCCGTCGTGCTGGTCGAGCTGGGGCAGCATGCCGTAGAGCCATGCTTCGAACCTGCGCAGGTCGTTCGTGCCGAGGGGAGTCTTCTTGGTGGCGGCCTCGTGGGCCAGCAGGGCGCAGAGCCCCTCGGCCGAGGTCTCGGCCAGCGCGAGGGTCACCGGGTCGGCGTTGGCGGTCGGGCTCTTGTAGGGCCGCTCGTCCTCGCTCTGCGCCAGCGGCTGCGTGCCGTGCCAGACCACGTCGAGCAGCGCTCCGCTGTACAGCGAGCGGGCCGGGTGCTCCGTCCCGCCGTCCACGCTCCAGCGGAGCGCGCGCAGGGCCGCCGCGAACGACTCGGCCCCGGTCACTCCGTCCAGCGGATCGCTCTTCGGATCGGAGTACCAGCCGATCACCTGGTAGCTGAGCCGGGAGCCGTCCGTGACGGTCTTGTCGAGAGGGTCGTGCAGCGAGAAGACGCCCAGGTTGTAGGGCTGGAAGAGGGAGAATCCCACCAGGCCCGCGCCGGCCGCCGTGAGGAAGGGCTCCGGCGGGTTCGCGGGCTCCTTCCATTCCCCCTTCGCCAGATCGAACTTGAATCCGATGCGGCGGGATTGCGTGGCCGTCTCACCGGGGAATCGGGAGTTGTCGTCCCCCTTGTCCTGGCATTCGGCGGGGTTGCGGATACGGTCGCTCTGCACGATCCACGCCGCGCCCGCGACCCGCTTTCCCTTCGGCCCGCTGTAGCGGACGACCAGCCACCGGTTCGGCACCAGCGGATGGGTCGTCTCGCCGGTCACCGGATCCTGAGCGGCGGTCCGCAGGGCCGCGGGCAGCTCCCAGTGCAGCAGCACGCCGTTCGGAACGCTCGTCACCGGCTCGAACTGATGAGCGCTGTCGGCCGGCGGGCGGGGTTCGGGGCTGCGGTGCTCCCCCTTGGCGAAGTTGGGCAGCCAACGCGCCCAGGTGGAGGTGTTCCGCGTCCCCTGGTTCATCCTGAGTGCGGTCACGCGGACGGGGACGACGAGCGCCTTGGCTTCCCCGCCTCCCATGGTGTTCGCCGCTTCGGCGGCCTTCTGATCGGTCATCGGCCAGCCCTCGGAGTGTCGGCGGCGAGTCGCAACGTGGCCCGTTCGGGAGCGCGCACCATCTGCAGTGCCAGCCCGGCCGGGGTGAAACCGCCTTGCGGCAGGTAGGAGTCGTCGTCCCTGGTCAGTTCGTCAGTGAGGCGTTTGACCAGGCCGCTGTCCGGTCCCCCCAGGTCGATGACGGTGGCGGCTGTTCCACTGCCCTGCCGGAACGGCACCTGGACCCAGCGGTCGGGCATGCTCTGCCCGAGGTCGAAGGACTTCTTCTTGACCAGTGAGCGGATACCGACGCAGTGCAGTTTCGTCTGCCCCTGCGTCTTGATGGTCGTGCCGAGGTGCAGCCCCTGGAAGGGTTCGGTCAGCACCACTTCGGCGGGCACGGCGCTGAACAGGCATACCAGCACGTCGGGCGCGGGAGTGAGGCGGCGCCGCACCATGACCGGCGAGCCGTCGGAGCCGTACGCTGCGACCTCCAGCTTCGGGTAGCGCGACGCCAAGGCCGAGCGCAGGATGATCCCGGCCGCCGGAACGGCCGCGGCCTTGGCGTAGTAGTCGGTGCGCAGGGCGTCCGCCAGGTTCTCGTCGGACACCGAGCAGGCGGCGATGCTCAGCGCCCCGTCGGTGAGGGCGTCGAGCCAGTTGCGGTCGAGGTGGAAGAACCGCAGGCTCTCGGCGGGCAGCATGGCGGCGTCGGGGACAAGGTGGTCGAACGGAACGCCGTCCAGAGCCCGCAGCCGGTCCAGCCACGCGGCCAGCCGGCACCAGGGGGTCGCCTGCTGCTGCGGCGTGCGGCATTCGAGGTCCGGGGCGCCGATGTCCTCGGCTTGGACGGCGGTCAGCACGGCGTCGGTGACGTCGGGATCGGCCAGCTGCCGTGTCAGGTTGGTGAAGACGTCCGGCACGGCGCTCGGTGACATGAACGACCCGGCACAGACGAGCTCGTGAACCGCTGCGCACTTGGCGGGGTCCGGCGGCGGCTCGTCACCCGCCGGCAGAGCGGGGGAGTGGCCGGCGCCGGTGGGCTCGGCGGCGGGCGCGCCCAGGGCCGCGGCGAGCAGAACGTCCCATCCGTGGTCGGCGAGGAGCAGGTCGAACTCCTGGCGGTTGAGGTCGTCGGGAACGTGCGCGTACCGCGCGACCTGGGCCGTCCAGGCGGCGCGGCCGAGGGGGCCCGCCGGGGGGTGGTACAGGTGGGCGGAACGCTGGTGGCCGGTGCGCAGCCTCGCCAAGCACGCCGCGACCGCCTGGGCGAAGGCCTCATCGGCCAGCCCCAGTCCCCGGCCGAGGGACCAGGCGGCCGCACGGCCCACCTCGTCCACGCCGTAGTCGCCGTCGGCCGCCCGGTAGGAGGCGGCTGTCTTCCACCCGGACGGGCGGGCGAGGTGCTTCTCCTCATGCGGGATGAACGGACCCCGGTACCAGGCGTAGGTGTGCTCGCGGATCCTGTGGTGGGACAGCGGGACGAATCCTCGTTCCAGCCGGTACCTCATGTGCAGCAGATAAGGGTCGTCACCGGCCTCGGGAGGCGGATCGGGACGCCGCAGGAGCAGGGCCCGGCCGCCGCCCGTCTCGCCGGGGCGGGTCAGTCCGGCGCGCAGGTCGGCGAACAGGTAGGCCGCCTCGGGCAGGCAGGTGAAGCTCCAGCCGCAGAGGGAGACGAGCCGGATCTTCTCCCCGGTCATGGCGTCCGGCTTCCTGATCGACGCCGTATGGCCTTCCAGCGATACCAGGTGCGCGACGTGGCGGCCCGGGACCGGCACCCGGTTGGCCATCACGAACGCGAACTCGGCCTCCCGGCGGTCGGCCTGCTCGGGCCCGAACGCCCCGGTCGGCCTGGCGCCGGGCAGCGGACTGCGGACGTGCGCGAGGAAGGGAAGCTCAGCGGGCTTGGGCATGAGAGCCGCGAAGACGTCCTTCCCCACGGTGATGGTCCGTACGTCCTGCGCCTTCTCCTCGGCGGTGAGCGACCCCAGTGCGGGCTGGACGAGCCCCTTCTCCTGCCCGCACAACCGCTGCTCCACGGTGCCGCGCTCCACGACACCGAGCGCGGCCGGATCGCCGGGCAGTTCGTCGGCGGCGAACAGCAGGAGCGCCAGCCACGGGATCTTCGCGTCGTCCAGGGCATCGTCCTGCCAGGACAGGCGTGTCTCCCAGGGCAGCACGCGCCGCTCCAGCGCCACGTGCGGCAGCAGGCCGGTGACATCGCCGGTGGACGCGGGCGCCGGATGGACCGCGTGGATCTCGCTCTCGGCCAGGCCGAACCGCACGCCGGTCACCGTCAGCGTCTTCTCGACCTTGTCGAAGGTGTGGGTGGTGCCGTTCTCGGTGACCGACTGTTCGACCGTGAGCGTGTAGTCGTCGCGCGGAGCGTTCGGCACCAGGTTGTCGGTGCACGTCAGGACGCCCTCGTTCGCCATCTCAGACCTCCTGCGTCCGGTACGGGCCGCCGACGAGGAACTCCCGGCCCGTGAGGGCGGACTCGGGCGGACGGCCGAGGGCGGAGTGCCGGCCGTCCGGCCGGAGCAGCCGCGTCAGGGTGTACGGGCCGCCGCGCAGGACGCCGAGGGCGGTGAGCTTCTTCCCGAGGGTGTCCCGCGCCGTGTCGGGAGGCTCGCCGGACGCCTGGTCGGTCGACTTGGCCGCGGCCTTCAGCGGGTTCACCTTGGCCTCGGTGGCCTGGAACTTCAGCTGCTCGCGCGCGGGGCAGAGGGCGATGCCGTGCAGGGACGGCGGGGGGACGGTGATGTTCAGCCCACAGGCGTACCTGCGCGTCTGCGAGCCGTCCGCGGGCATGTCGGGACTGCCCTCGACCGGCGCGCCCCACAGTGCCTGGGGCACGTCGAAGGTGGCGATCTGCGCGTGCCAGGCCGACGCGTTCCCGGCGGCGGGCCCGAGCGCGGCACCGGCGGATTCCCACACGAGCGGGACCGGAGCCGGTGCCGCCCGGGACGTGCCGCCTTTCCTGGTGAACGTGACCGTGTGAGTGGAGTTCGCTCCGGTGCACTTCGTCGGCCGGATGTCGAGGGACGCCGGCACCTGCTTCGGCAGGCTCTGCCCTGCGCCGTTGTAGACGACGGATGTCACCGGTACGGCCGAGCGGGTCGCGAAGGTGAACCCGTCGGTGCCCGCGATCCAGTGGTCGGGCGTGTTGTGCCTGGCGTGCGCCGGGTCGGTCAGCAACCCCTCAGTCACATGCACGGTCACCGGTGCGGACGGAAGCTGCCGGGCGCGGAACTCGTCCCAGCCCAGTTTCTCCTGGGCGGCGGCCCCCCGCGGCGACCCGAAGCCGATGTCCACGCTGTACGGACCGGCCTCAAGGTGCGCGACGCCGCCGGTGGGCGGCCCCCACAGCGACAGCCTTGCCGAGATCTCGGCCCTGATGGTCACGGTGAACAGCCCGGTCTTCACCGTGTAGGAGCATCCGATGGTGATGCCCATCTCGGCGGTGAACCGCAGAGGAGCCCACTGCACCAGGGCGTCGAAGTAGGCGGTGAGCCACGCCTGCAGGCCGCCCAGGGCGTAGTGGACCTCGAGCCGGCCGCCGACCATCCCCGCCGCCGGGGTCAGCGCCGCGTACAACTCACCGTGCACGCGCACCGCCGTCCCGACCGACCATGTGAGGGCCAGGCGCGGCACCTCCGGGTAGTGGGCGGGCCGTGAGAAGGCCGGATGGTAGCCGCCGAGGCTCAGGACGAAGTCACCGACGTACGGGCTCGGCGGCGTCCACAGATGGATCGCGGCGCCGCCGGTGAGCCTGCACTCCTTGTGGACCAGCCAGGAGTTGTCCGAGAACGCGGCGGTGAGCGAGAACTCGCCTTTGGCCGCCTCGTACATCGCACGGAATCCCAGCTCGACGTGCGCCAGGACGGGCGGGTTCACCACGCCGCCCACCTGCTTGGCGGCACGCGCGGGGAGCTCGATCTCCGCCGATCCCAGCAGCGCGACGGCGAACTGCTCACCGAGCTGCACCAGCAGCAGCGCCTGCAGGTCCACGGTCTCGGCGATCGAGAGGCCCAGCCCGGCGGTCGCCCAGATGTCGCCGTTGACCGGCGTCACCCAGCCCTCCTCGCCGAGGTTTTTGACGACGGTGGCCGGGGTGACCTCCTTGCCGGGTTCAGTCCCGGTCAGCTTCTTGTAGCCGTCGGCGGTGAGCGCCCCGACGAAGGGACTGGACGCCGCCTCCGCGGCTTCCGGGATCCTGACCCGGCTGTTGTAGCCGAAGCCGGCGCACAGGCCGGTGAAGGTCACGGGCGGAGGGCCCGCCAGCTTGCCCAGCAGCGCGCCGAACAGGAACAGCGTGACGAACCGCGGATCCTTCATCTGCGCGTACGAGCCGAAGCCCATGAACCCCCAGGTCGACGCCTTGACGACGATCCCGCCGTCATAGGCGAAGTCGACGTTGCCGTCACCCGTCCGCTTCGTGAGCCCGCCCGCGACGACCAGCGGCGGTTTGGCGTAGGCCACCCCCAAACCGTCCAGGACGACGGCGGCCGCGGGACTCCGCTTCAACTCGACCTCCAGGCCGAGCCCCGCCGCCTCCACCACCAGGCCGGCCATCACCAGCGAGGCGTCCAGCGTCAGCCGCACGCGAGGCGGATCGCCCAGGTAGCGCATGGTCATGTTCCGCAGGTGCAGCGGCCCGAGCGAACGCTGGACCGGCAGCGGGCCCTCGGCGTTCTTGCCCTTGGCGGGGCCCGCCAGTGCCACCGGAATGCCGCTCAGCGCGTCGTCCTCGGACGCCGCCTCCAGACCCTTCCCGCGGCCGTCGCGCGTGTTCTGCTGCTTCTTGGGTCTCGCCAGCAGAACGTACTGCTCGGATGCGATCCGCGCGATCGCGCACCAGGTCAGCCCTTTGCTGAGAGGCCACCCGCCGGGGAGCGGCGCGCCGTCGGCGTCCTTGAGGACGGCGTTGACGGCGGCGACGTCCTCGTCCGCCAGGTCCCGCAGCGTGTAGAAGGCCTGCAGTTGCAGGAGGAGATCGCTGTCGGGCGGTATCTGGCCACGCAGGATGTCGATGTCCGACAGGCGGGCCCGGCCGATCGGGACCAGTCCGGTCACGGCGAGGGCCGCCTTGGAGCCCTCCGCGTCGGCCTTCACGGCCGCGACGGCCCAGCGCGCGACCCTGTTCTGCACCGCCGGCCGCAGGATCACCCGGAAACCCTTCCCTGTCCGGGTGTACTCGAGGACCAGGTCGGCGAGGTTCCCGATGTCGGGGAAGACGCCCTCCAGCCTGGGGAGATCCGGCAGGTCGATGCTCAGGCTCTTGAAAGTGTCGCCGAGGGACCATTTCGGCAGGCCCGGCAGCTTGGGGGTGCGGAACGTGAAGGCGACCGGTCGGGGAATCGTCGTGTCCTTCAACTCCGACACCAGCTCGACGATGCGTTCGGGGGAGGCCACCAGCTTCACCGCGACGGCCAGTCCCTTCTTCGTCTCACCGCCCACCCGCTGGATCCGGTAGGACAACCGGACGTTCTTGAAACCGACACCGACAAGGTCTTTGAAAAGCTCGTGGGTGTTGAGCAGGACGCTGATCTCCACCCCGACGATCAGGTCGCCTTCCTGCGGTTTCGCCGACCCGGCGAAGAATCGCAGCCTCACTTCGGGAACGTCCGCGCCCGCCTTGCCCGTCAGCGTCAACCCGGCGGCGTCGCCTTTGGGGTCCTTCAGTCTCGACCCCAGGTCGAACCAGTGGCTCAGGTCCTGGAACTTGATGTCGCTCTTGAAGTCCTTCAGGTCGGGAAGTCCGCCGGGAACCTCTATCGGGGCGTCCTTCTTGACGGCGGCGAGCCATTGTTTTACGTCCTTGACGGTTCCGCTCATGCTTTTCCTCAGAGCGCGTTGTGGACTCCTGGCGCATACACGGCACTCGCTGTCGATCGCACGGAGCGCCGGATCGGGCCCTGGTGGTCCTGCCCCGTCGAGCATCGCTCAAAGTGCTCGCACAGTTACTGTGAGCTATCTTCCGGGTCTTGGCCGGGTGCGGCTCGTGGGGGTGGTGCGGGGTGGAGGGTGAACGCAAATACCCCTGGGGGATTGGCTAAATCCACCATTGCGGGCTGACCCCTTTTGAGTGATCATGAGCGGGTGGCCGCGGCCCGCCGGTAACGGTCGGGCCCGGAGAGAGGACCCCTATCGTGGTATTCGCTGTTGTGGGACTGGTTTTGATCGGCATTGTCGCCGTCCTGAACCTGGCGATTCTCCTGGTGGTCCTTCGCCGGTGGCGGGAACTTGAGTCCGCGGGCCTTTCCGCAACCGGATCCGAAAGTGCGACGCGCGTGATCGACCGGATTCCGAATTTCTCCGCCCGGACCATCGACGGAACCCCGGTGACGGACGGGGACCTGCTCGGGCGGGAGTCCCTCGTCGGCTTCCTCTCCCTGACCTGCAAGGCCTGCCGCGCGGCCGTCCCCATCTTCGCCGAGCACGCCGAACGGCTCCGCTCCGCCGGCGGGACGTCCCTGGCGATCGTCCACGGGGACGACGCCGCCGAGAGCGACCTGGCGGCGATGCTCCGCGACGCCGTGGACCTCGTGATCGCCGAGGACGCGACGGCCGAGCTGTCCCGCCGGTACGGGGCCAAGCACTACCCGTCCTATGCCTGGTACGACCCCAACGGCATGGTGACCTCGGCAGGCGTCGGCATGGCCGCCCTGCAGACCGAACTCGTCGCTCCCTAGCGCGCCGGAACGGCGCCGACCCCCAGACCCCGCGAGCCGCCGGCCGTGCTCGACCCCTGCCCGGCCGTGCTCGGCGCGCGTGGAAGAGGAACACCCACCCCCCACAAGGAGGAACCATGCTGAAGAGCATGACCGAGCGTGTCACCCGCGCCATCGAGGTGATGCTTCCGAAGACCACCGCGGACGCCGGCTGCCCCCCGGACTCGTACATGCAGTACAAGTACATCGGCGGCGTCTGCTTCGGCCGCACCTGCACCGTGAGCGGCAGCTGCGTGACCCACTGCGGCACCTGGTACAGCTACAGCAACAACTACTGCTGATCCCGTTCCGGCCCGTGTGACACCGGCCGGACGGCCGCGCGGCCGCCCCTTCCCCGGGGGCGGCCGTGTCGGCCCCGGCGAAGGACGTGCGCTCCACGCACCACCTCTTCCAGGAGCTTCCGTGCTGTACGTATCGCTCGCCTGCCGCCTGGCCCTGGCCGCGGTGATGACGCTGGCGGCGGTGGGCAAGCTGCGCTCACCCGGAAACTTCGCCGCCTCGCTCAAGGACTTCGACTTCATCCCGTCGGGACTGCGGCGTCCGCTGGCCTTCGGGGTCCCGGCCGCCGAACTGCTCATCACGCTGCTGCTGGCCGTCCCCGCGACCGTCACGGCCGGTTTCCTGGCCGCCGCGCTGTTCTGCCTGGGGCTGACGGCCGTTCCGACCATCGTGGTGGCGCGCGGGACGAGCGTGAAGTGCGCGTGCTTCGGCGCGAGCGAGGTGCAGATGAGCGGCTGGCACATCGCCCGCAACGCGGTGCTGCTGGCGGCCGCGGTCCTCGGCTCGGTCGTGGCGCTGTCGGTCGGCGACGGTGTTCCCGGCGAGCCCGCGGGAATCGTGCTGGCCGTGGTGTCGGCGGGCCTGCTCACCACATTGACCGTCTTCGTCGACGACATCGCCGCGCTCTTCCGGTCTCCGGCCGCCGCCGGGGACCTCGGCCGGTGAGCCGCCGGAGCCGGAAAAGGACATCCGTGGAATTCCTCGTCGCAGGGCTCGTCCTGGTCACGACGCTCACTGCGCTGAACCTCGTGCTGACCGTGGCCGTGGTGCGCCGCTGGCGCGCCCGCGTCGGCGCCTCGCCGGCCGCCCACGCCCATCCCCACGACCACGGGCATGGGTTCGCTGACGTCCCTCCGCACGTGGACAGGGAGCCCGAGCTGGGCATCGTGCCCGGTGACCGGATGCCCGCGTTCAGCGCCGCCACGACCGGCGGCGGGACGGTCACCGCGGACGACCTGTCCGGCCGTCCCGCGCTGGTCGCCTTCCTGTCGCTGGACTGCACGAGCTGCGACGAGAGCGTCCCGGAGTTCGCCGAGCGGGCCCGCCGGGTGCGGGACGCGGGCGGACGGGTCCTGGCCACCGTCGTCGGCG
>NZ_JBFAOF010000074.1:0-15840 GCF_040675125.1 Spirillospora sp. NPDC049652
TCCTGGTCGGTGTGGCGGGGTCGGCCGTGGGGTGCGTTCTCGGTCTGGCCGGCGGCCCGCTGCTGGCGCGGTGGCTGGCCGGGAAGAACATGGCGCCCGCATGGTTCGAGGTCCCGCGCGGTGTCGAGTCGGCCGGGCCGCTGGGGCTCGCGTTCGTGGCCGGTGTGCTGGTCGCCCTGTTGGCGGTCGTGGCGGCCTCGGTGCGTGCGGCGACCATCCGTCCGGCCGAGGCGATGCGTGAGGCGGACGTCGAACCCCGCCGTTCGGGCACGCCGCGCCGTCTGCTGGGACTCGCCGCGTTCGGCTGCGGGGCGGCGCTGCTGGTGGCGATCGCGCTCGTGTCGCCCGAGACCGTGCTGGACGCCAAGACCGACGTCGAACTCGCGCTGCTGGTCGTCGGCGGCGCCGCCCTGCTGGCACCCACCGTGCTTCCCTCGCTCCTCAAGCTTCTGACCTGGCCATTTGTGCGGGGTGCGGGGCCTGGATCGGTGCTGGCACGTGAGCGGGTGGCCGCCGCCCCCCGCGTGGCCGCCGGGACGATCGTCCCGCTGGTGATCACTCTCGGTCTCACGCTGGCGGTCCTCGGCGCGACGGACGTCGCCCAGGAGGTCAAGAGCCGGGGCGTGCGCGACCAGGCCGCGCACGCGGACCTGGTGGTCCTGCCGTCGGGAGGCGGCGGGCTGCCCGCCGCGCTGGTCACGCGCGTCCGAGCGGTGCCGGGAGTGTCGGCGACCGCCGTCACCGAGACGAGCGTGCTCATGCGCGAGCCCGCGCTGACGCCGTTCCATCTCGAAGCGCCGACGCCCGTGCCGTTCTCCGCGATCGCCGTCGACTCCCCGGCGGTGCTAGGGCTGCGCGTCCGGGAGGGGTCACTCGACGGCCTGACCGACGCGACCGTGGCGCTCGACCGCTCGTGGCACAAGCGCGTCGGGGAGAGCACGCGGTTGTGGCTGGCCGATGGGACGCCGGCGACGCTGCGGGTCACGGCCGTCTTCGATGCCGAGCCGGGCGGTCCGCGTATCGTCCTCGGCCCGCACCGCACCGGTAGCGCCGCCGGGCCCGACCGTGTCTACCTGCGCGCCGACGCCCTGGCCGCCCCGGCGGTGCGGGCGGCGCTGCGGCAGCCGGGTGCCGGGCCGGACGTCCGTGCCTTCGACACACCGGCCGCCAAGGTCGTCACCATCTCCCGGTGGACGGCCGCCGTCAGCGACCGCCAGGCCGAGCAGACCCGCGTCGGGCTGCTGGTGATGATCGGCATCGCCGGTGTCTACGGCGCGATCGGAACCGTCGCGACGGCCGCCACCGCGATCTCCGGACGCCGCCGCGAGCTGGCCCTCCTCCGCCGGATCGGCACGACCCGCCCGCAGGCCCTCCGGTTCGTCCTCCAGGAGTACGCGCTGCTGGCGCTCGCGGGCGTCCTGACCGCCGGGGGCGCGGCGGGCGTCGTCCTGGCCGGACTCGCCGGAGCCGGGTGACCGGCCTGGCTCAGCCGTGGGAAATGATGATCTTGCCGAAGCCGCCGCCGGACTCGCAGTACGCGAAGGCGTCGTGGAGCTTCTCGAACGGGAACACGCGGTCGATGACGGGACGCAGCCGGTGGGTCGCGACGGCGCGGTTCAGGTCGAGGAAGTGGGCGCGGCTGCCCGTGGCGATGCGGTGCAGCGCCGTGCCCGCCGAGAACAGGGCCGAGGGGGTGATCGGCTCCGCCCCCTCGTCGCCGGACAGCCAGTGGCCGACGAACGAGACCGAACCGCTGAACGCGACCGCCCTCAGCGACCTGGTCAGCGGGCCGGTCGCGTCCACGACACGGTCCACGCCCTCACCGCCCGTCAGGTCGCGGACGGTCTCGTCCCAGGCGGGGACCTCCCGGTAGTTGATCACCTCGTCCGCGCCGAGCTCGCGGAGCCGGGCGGCCTTGGCCGGCCCGGACGTCGTGACGATCACCCGCGCGCCCGCCAGCTTGGCGAACAGCAGCACGAACAGCGACACGGCCCCCGATCCGAGCGTCAGCACGGTCGCGCCCGGACGGAGCGCGTCACCGCTGGTCAGGGCGTTCCACGCGGTCACCGCGGCGAGCGGGAACGCGGCGGCCTCCTCGTACGAGAGGTGCTCCGGAACCGGGACGACGCCGTCCTCGTCGAGCACCGCGTACTCCGTGAGCACCCCGTCGATCACCGTGCCGAGCTGGGCGGCGTTCTCCAGCCGGAACGGACCGTCCAGCCAGCGCGGGAAGACGGTGGCCGCGACCCGGTCGCCCGGCCCGAACCGGGTGACGCCTTCGCCGACGGCCACGACCTCCCCGGCGCCCTCGCAGCCGGGCACCACTCCAGGAGTGACCGGCAGGACATAGGTGCCGTTCAGGACCTTCAGGTCGCGGAAACCGATCGAGTTCGCGCGGACCCGCACCACGACCTGCCCGCGCCCGGGAGTGGGCTCGTCCTGCTCGTGGATCCGCAGCCCGGCGAGTCCGTGACCCGGATCGAGGCGGTAGCTCTTCATATCGGCCCTTCCGTCGAAGCCTGTCGAAGTCCGTCGAGGCAAGATCGTCCGGGCGGGGGCGAGGGCCGGACAATTCCCCCGAGGGAATCGTCCAGCGCTCGGACGGACCGGTACAAAGGAGCGGTGATCAGCACAACCGAGCGGAACGCCGTCGGGACGGAACTGAAGCACTGGCGTTCGGTGCGACGCGTCAGCCAGCTGGAACTCGCCATCCGCGCGGGCACGACGCAGCGGCATCTGAGCTTCATCGAGAGCGGCCGGTCGCGTCCGGGCCGCGCGATCGTGATCCGGCTGGCCGAATCCCTCGGTCTGTCGCTGCGAGAGCGGAACGAGCTGCTGACGACGGCCGGTTACGCGCCGGCGTTCACCGAGTCCGGGCTGGACGAGGCGGCGTTGCGTCCGGTGCGGACCGCGCTGGAACAGATCCTGCGCGGCCACTCGCCGTATCCCGCGCTGGTGGTCGGGCCGTACGGCCAGGTCGTGGCGGCCAACGACGCCGTCGAGGTCTTCATGGAGGACGCGACGCCCGAGCTGCTCAAGCCGCCGGTCAACATGCTGCGGCTCATGCTCCACCCGGAGGGGATGGGCGCGCGGGTCGTGAACATGGACGAATGGGGCCGGCACGTCATCGAGAACCTCCGCGCCCGGGCCCGCCGCAGCCCCGACCCGCGCCTCGACGACTTCGTCGCCGAACTCGCCGGATACGTCCCCGACACCCCGGTCGGCCCCGACCACCTCGGCTTCGCCGTCCCGATGCGGCTGACGACGGCGGCCGGCGAGCTGCGCCTGATCACCACGCTGACCTCGTTCGCGACCGCGACCGACGTCACGCTCGCCGAACTCCACCTGGAGGCGTTCCTCCCGGCCGACGAGGCGACCGCCGACCTCCTCCGAGCCCGCGCCACCACCGCCCACCCCGACCGCGCCTAGACCTCCGCTCCGTGCGGGCGCGACAGCCGCTCGTCGTCAGCCGATCAGGGAGAGGACGTCATCGGTCGAGCGGACGTCGCCGAAACTCCGGTAGAAGGTGTGCAGCGTCGCGTTGTGCTCGGCGTCGCGGCGGGCGGCGTTGGCGTCCGCGACCATGATCGTGCGAAAGCCCAGGGTGGCGGCGTCCCGGGCGGACGACTCGCAGCACACGTTGGTGACGGTGCCCGCGATGAGCACCGTGTCGATCGCGCGTCCGGCCAGTTCGTCCGGGAGCGGGCAGCGGCCGGGGAAGAAGGCGCTGGGCGCGGTCTTCTCCAGCAGAAGGTCCGCGAGGCCCGGCGTGAGTTCCGACCAGAGCCGCTGAGAGACGGGGCCTGTGCCGCCCGACGTCCGGAACACCTCGGCGGCGTCCGGGCCATGGAACTCCGCCTTGACGGCCAGAGGTTCGGGGACGCCTGGAACCACCCACGCGACCGTCCCACCGGCGACTCGAAGAGCGTCGGCGATGCGCGCGATGTTGGGGACGATGCCCAGGCAGTACGGGTTCCGCGCGACGAAGAACGGCACCATGTCGATCACGACCAGAGCCGTCCGGGCCGGGCTCAGCCCGGTGAACGCGTGCCGTCGTCCGCGCCGGGCCTCATGCCTGGCGTACTCGCGGGGGTCGATCCGCCACAGGTGCGTTCGCGCCACGTTCCCCATCATGCACGGGCTGCGCCCAGGGCCTCTGCGAGCGCACAGAGCCTTGGTGTGGGGCTCTGTGCGCTCGGACGGGTGGGCCGCGGCTCGTCCGGGCTGGTCAGCGGGCCAGGGAGCGGGCGATGACCAGGCGCTGGATCTGGTTGGTGCCCTCGAAGATCTGCATGATCTTGGCCTCGCGCATGAAGCGCTCCACGGGGAAGTCGCGGGTGTAGCCGTTGCCGCCGAGGACCTGGACGGCGTCCGTGGTGACCTTCATGGCGGCGTCGGTGGCGGTGAGCTTGGCGACCGACGCCTCGCGCGAGTACGGCAGGCCCAGGTCGCGGCGGCGGGCCGCGTCCAGGTAGGTGGCGCGGGCGGACGTCACGGCGGCGGCCATGTCGGCCAGCAGGAAGCCGAGGCCCTGGTGGTCGATGATGCGGCGGCCGAAGGTGGTGCGCTCCTTGGCGTAGGCGACGGCGTGGTCGAGCGCGGCCTGCGCGAGGCCGACGGCGCAGGCGGCGATGCCGAGGCGGCCCGAGTCCAGGGCGCTGAAGGCGATCCGGAGGCCGTCGCCCTCCGCGCCGATGAGGCGGGCGTCCTCGATCAGCGCGCCGTCCCAGTTCGCGGTGGTCGTGGGGACGGCGTGCAGCCCCATCTTCTCCTCCGGACGGCCGAAGCTGAGGCCCTCGGCCTGGCCGGGGGCCAGGAAGCAGGAGATCGTGTCGCCGGTGCGGGCGAACAGCGAGTAGAAGTCGGCGCGTCCGCCGTGGGTGATCCACGACTTGGTGCCGTTGATCCGGTAGCCGCCGACGACCCGCTCGGCCTTGCAGGTCAGGGCGGCCGCGTCCGAGCCCGCGTGCGGTTCGGACAGGCTGTAGCCGCCGATGAGGCGTCCGCCGAGCATGTCCGGAAGCCAGCGGTCCTTCTGCTCGGCCGTCCCGTGGGTGAACACGGGGAAGCACGAGAGGGTGTGGACGCTGGTCGCGACCGCGACGGCCGCCCAGCGCGCCGAGAGCTCCTCGATGACCTGGAGGTAGACCTCGTAGGGCTGGCCGCCTCCGCCGTACTCCTCCGGGTACGGCAGGCCGAGCAGGCCCGCTTCGCCGAGCATCGCGAAGAGGCCCTCGGGATAGGTCTCGTTGCGCTCGTGCTCGGTCACGCGCGTCAGGAGCTCCTTGTCGGCGAGCTCGCGCGTCAGGGCGATGAGGTCACGCGCTTCATCGCTCGGCAGTAGACGTTCGACGGTCATTGTCTTCCTCCAGAGGAACCCACAGGCGCTCTCACCCTGTCACGAAGTCGTGCACAGTTCGCGGCCCGGCCTTCCCGGCGGGCGCCCGGACCAAGCGGAACACCCCGTCCGCGGTCTGTCGGGACCGGCGACGGGGTGCGGCGTCCCCGGCCGGTGCGCCTCCCAGACGCACCGGCACGGGGAGGTTGGTTCGGGCGGGTGGCTCAGGCGAGCTGGTGCGGACGGTCCGCCCGGTCCGCGCCGGCGAGGGCGGCGAGCGCGGCGTGGGCGCGCTCGCGGTACTCGGCGACGCGGGCGAGCTTGATGTCCTCGTAGCCGCGGACGGTCTCGGGCAGCCGCACGAGGTCGACCACGGCGGCGACGGTGCCGGGGGTGAGGTGGGTCAGGGCGTCCCGCACCATGCCGCGGTACTCCTGGACGAGCTCGCGCTCGATCCGGCGCACCTCGGCGTAGCCGAACAGGTCCAGGCTGGTGCCGCGCAGGCCGCGCGCGGCGCGCAGGGCGCGGAACGCGACCGGTGCGGTCCGGGTCAGCCGGATCTTCCGCTTCATGCCGAGGGCGCGGAGGACCGGCGGGTGCAGCATGACCGAGACCTTGGCGTCCGGGCCGAACTCCTCCTCGCGCTTGGCCCGCTCGACCGGGTCCAGGTGCAGGCGGGCGACCTCGTACTCGTCCTTGTAGGCCATGAGCTTGTGGAGGGAGGTGGCGTAGGCGAGGCCGACGCGCAGGGCCGCGTCCTCGTCGACGCGCTCGGCGGCGAGCGCGGTGACCCGCCGGACGTCCTCGGCGTAGCTGCGCGCGTAGTTCTCGTTCTGGAACTCGATCAGGTCGGCGACCCGAATGCTCAGGGCCTCCTCCAGCTCCGCCCCGCCCATCGCGGGGGCGACCTGCTTGGCGATGGTCCGGGCGACCGGCGTGAGCTCGATCAGCGGACGCGCCGGGGGCGCGACCGCGGCCAGGACGGCCTTGATGTCCAGCGCGGCGGCCCGGCCCCAGCGGAACGCGGCCAGGTTCTTGTCGACGGCCGCGCCGTTGAGCCGGATGGCGTCCTCGATCGCGTCGGCGGAGACCGGGAGGCAGCCGTGCTGGTAGGCGGCGCCGACCAGCACCATGTTGGCGGGCATGTTGTCGCCGAACAGCTTCTCGGCGATGCCCTGCGCGTCCAGGTACAGGTTGTCGGCGGTGCCGGTGGCCGACTCGACGCGCTTCAGCGCCTCGTCCGGGGAGCCGGGCAGCGCCACGCGGCCGGTGACCATCGCCGCGGTCGGGACGAGCGCGGTGTTGACGACCGCGACCGTCCGGCCGGGCTCGGCGGTGGCGAGGTTGCTGTCTGCCGCGGCGCCGAGCAGGTCGAAGCCGAGCAGGACGTCGGCGGTGCCCCGGGTGGCGCGCAGCGCTCCGGGCACCGGGCGGGTGGAGAAGCGCAGGTCGCTGACGACCGGGCCGCCCTTCTGCGCCAGTCCGGTCTGCTCCAGGCCGGCGGCGTAGGAGCCGTCCAGCCGGGCCGCCATCTGCAGGATCTGCGAGACGGTGACGACGCCGGTGCCGCCGATGCCGGGCATGCGGAGCAGCACGTCGGCGTCGCCGAACCGGCGGACGGGCTCGGTCAGCGCGACCGGCAGCGCGGGCAGCTCCCGCTTAGCGCGCGTCCCCGGCTCGACCAGCAGGAAGGACGGGCAGTCGCCCTTGAGGCAGGAGAAGTCGGTGTTGCAGGACGGCTGGTGGATGCGGGTCTTGCGGCCGAACTCGGTCTCCACCGGCTGCACCGAGAGGCAGGTCGACTGGTCGCCGCAGTCCCCGCAGCCCTCGCACACCCGCTCGTTGATCAGCACCTTCTCGGCCGGCGTCGGGAGCTTGCCGCGCTTGCGCAGGCGGCGCTCCTCGGCGGCGCACCGGTCGTCGTGGATCAGCACGGTCACGCCGTCCACCGCGGCCAGCTCGGTGTTCACCTCGGGCAGGTCGTCGCGGTGCCGGACGTGCGCGATCGGGTCGAGCGCCACGCCCCGGTAGTCGGCCGGGGAGTCCGTGGTGATCACCACGCGGCGGACGCCCTCCAGCGCGAGCCAGCGGGTCAGCGTCGGGATGTCCAGGCGGCCCTCGGCGGTCTGCCCGCCGGTCATGGCGACGGCGTCGTTGTACAGCAGCTTGTAGGTCATCGTGACGCCGGCGGCGACGGCGGCGCGGATCGCCAGCGAACCCGAGTGGTGGAACGTGCCGTCGCCGAGGTTCTGCACGAAGTGCTTGTCGGCGGTGAACGGCGCGAGGCCGATCCACTGGGTGCCCTCGCCGCCCATCTGGGTGAGGCCGAGCTGGTTGCCGCGGCCCGCGCCGTCCAGCGCGATCATCACGTGGCAGCCGATGCCGACGCCGACGAGCGTGTCGTCCGACGCCTTGGTGGACGCGTTGTGCGGGCAGCCCGAGCAGAAGTACGGCGTGCGGGCGGCCACGACCGGCAGCGAGACCCGCGCCTTCTTGCGCGGCTGCCGCAGCACGACCGCGGCCTTGGGCAGCCGGTCCTCGCCGAAGCGGGCGACCAGCGCGCGCACGACGTCCTCGGAGCCGACCGTCCCGCGCGTGGGCAGCAGCTCCTTGCCGTCCGTGCCGCGCCGTCCGATGACCCGGGGCACCTTCGTCCCGGCCGCCGCCATGCCCTCCGCAGAGGCGGAGCCGCCCGCGGAGGCCCCGGCGGTGGCCAGGGCGCGGTGGGCGGCGTCGGCGTGGTCGTAGAGGACGGCCTTGAGGTGCTGTTCGAGGAAGGGCACCTTGTCCTCGACGACGAGGACCTGGTCCAGGTCGGCGGTCATGCGGGCCAGCTCGGCGTCGTCGAGCGGGAACGGCATGCCGAGCCGGATGAGGCGCAGGCCGAGGTCGTTCATCGCGGCCTCGTCCAGGCCGAGGTCGGTGAGGGCGCGCTGGACGACGGCGTACTGGGTGCCGGACGCGATGATGCCGAGCGCGGTGTTGGCCTCGCCGAACGTGATGCGGTTGAGGCCGGCCTCGCGGGCGTAGGCGCGGGCGATGTCGAGCCGCCGGGTGAGCATGTCGTGCTCGGCGTCCAGGGAGGCGGGACCGACCAGCGTCGGGACCTCGCGCTCCTCCCGGACGGGCATCGGGATGTTGCGGCGGATCTCCTCCAGGTCCACCACGGCGGACGCGTCGGCGATGTCGGCGACGATCTTCAGGCCGGCCCAGAGGCCGCTGGCGCGGGACAGCGCGACGGCGTGCAGGCCGAACTCGATGATCTCCGCGACGGTGCCCGGCGCGAGCAGCGGCAGCGCGAGCGACTGCGCCATCGGCTCGCACGAGCTCGGCACCGTGGACGACTTGCTGGCGGGGTCGTCCCCGATCCACGCGACCGCGCCCCCGACGGCGGCGGTCCCGGCGAGCTGCGCGTGCCGGATGGCGTCGGCGGCCCGGTCGAGGCCGGGGTTCTTGCCGTACCAGTACCCGGTGACGCCCTCGTGGCGGCGGCCCGGCACCTGGCCGAGCAACTGGGTCCCGGCGACGGCGGTGGCGGCGAGCTCCTCGTTGAGCCCCGCCTGGAAGACCACCCCGGCCTCGTCCAGGAACTTCGCGGCGCGGCCCATCTCGAGGTCGACGCCGCCGAGGGGCGACCCCTGGTAGCCGGAGACGAACGCGCGCGTGTCGAAGCCGCGCGCCTCGTCGAGCCACCGCTGTTCCAGGGTCAGCCGCACCAGGGCCTGGACGCCCGAGATCAGTACTCGCCCCTCGTGCGCGGTGTACCTGTCGTCAAGCCGGACGCCCATCGAACCTCCTCGTTCCCGCCCTGTGGCGCGGAGCACATCACCTCGAAACGGACGAACGCAAGTAACTGCCGACATACAGCCCACAAGACGCAAGGATTTATACTCGGAGCAGGCATTTCGCCGTGCACTTTGCGTGAGGAGCCCCGATGGCCGAGCTCGACGACATCGACCACGCGCTGCTGCGCCTGCTCCGCCAGGACGCCCGCCGCACCTTCTCCGAGATGGCCGAGAAGGTCGGCCTCTCCGTCGCCGCCGTCAAGCGCCGCGTGGACCGGCTGCGCGAGCTCGGCGTCATCACCGGCTTCACCGCCCAGATCGACTACGCCAAGCTCGGCTGGGGCATCGAGGCGTTCACCGAGCTGCGCTACGCCGGGTCCGCCCCGGTCAGCGAGATCATCCGCACCGCCACGGTCGCCCCCGAGGTCCAGGCGATCTACACCACGGCCGGCGACCCGGACGCCCTGGTCAGCATCCGCGCCCGCGACATGCGCCACCTCCAGCAGGTCATCGACACCCTCCGCCGCGCGGGCAACGTGACCGGCACCAAGACCCTCATGGTCATGGACGTCTGGACCCGCTCCGACGTCGACCCGATGACCCCCACCCGCCCGTTCGGCTCGTCCGCCAACCGCCCCCGCTCCACGCCCTGAGGGGGGCGGCGGTACAAGATCAGGACGGTCAGGGGCGGCGCAGCCGGTGCGGGCGGACTCGGCCCAGCCCCTGGAGGTGCCGGGGACGCAGCGGACCGATGTCGTAGCCCGCATCGGCGAGTTCGGTGGCCAACGGCGTGTCGATGAGGATCGTGCCCCGGTGGGCGGCGGCGGTGAGGCGCGCCGCGAGGTTGACCGGAGTGCCGAAGACGTCGCCCAGACGGAGCACGACCTCGCCATAGGCCAGCCCGACGCGGACGACGGGGAAGTCGGGGTCGCTCGTGTGCCGCTCGGCGAGGCGGAGGCCGATCTCGGCGACCGCACGCGGATCCGGGGCGACGAAGAACGCCTCGTCGCCGAGCGTCTTGACGATGCGTCCGCCCAGCTCGGCGACCGTTTCGGCGGTGACGGACTCGAAGCGCTCGACGAACTCGGCGAGCGCCGGACCCGGCATCCGGCGGCTGAGCGAGGTGAACGAGACGATGTCGGCGAAGCCGACCGCGAGCCGGGTGACGCCGAGCGCCGTGTCGCCGGACGCGTCGCCGCCCGCGGCCGCGACGCGCAGCCCGGCGGCGGCGAGCTGGCGGCGCCAGCCGTGCAGCAGCAGCCACTCGAACCGGGGCCGAAGCTGGTCGGTGGCCCCGAGGACGGCGTGCATGGCCTCCGGGCTGAGGTCGGCGTCCTCGGGCAGGCGGGCCGCGGCGGTCGGCAGCCAGACGTCGATGACCCAGCTCGCCAGCCG
Source organism: Spirillospora sp. NPDC049652 (assembly GCF_040675125.1). Lineage (NCBI taxonomy): Bacteria > Bacillati > Actinomycetota > Actinomycetes > Streptosporangiales > Thermomonosporaceae > Spirillospora > Spirillospora sp. NPDC049652. Next base: position 10,519 of record NZ_JBFAOF010000074.1, read on the forward strand.
GCCCATCGTCTGGCCGACGGCGCGGACGAGCTGGAGCATGCCCTCCTCGTCCACCAGGCCGTCCGCGACGAGCCGCTCGATCTCGACCAGCGCGCGGACGTCGCCCTCGGTGAACGCGACCTCGTCGTCGGACGGGGCGGGGAAGCCGAGCGTCCGCCAGATCCGCCGGGCCTTCTCGGGCGGCATCCCGGCGAGCTCCTCGACCTCCGCCCGGGTGTACTTCAGGGAGTCGGCGAGCAGCGTCTCCTCGATCTCCTGCGCGACCCGGGGATCGACCACCCTGTCCACCTCGCGATGTCTCATCCGGCGATGTGCCAAGGGTGGCGCGTAAGATCGACGCGGGTCAAGCAGCGGAGGCGGGGTCATGGCCGGGTACCGGATCGACGAGCTCGCACGGGCGGCGGGGACGACCGTCCGCAACATCCGCGCGTACCAGGACCGGGGGCTGCTGCCGCCGCCGCGGCTCGAGGGGCGCGTCGGCTTCTACGACGACAGCCACCTCGCCCGGCTGCGCCTGATCGGCAAGCTGCTCGCGCGCGGCTACTCCTCGGTCATCATCAAGGACCTGCTCGCCGCCTGGGAGACCGGCCGCGACGTCGGCGACGTGCTCGGCCTGGAGAAGGTCCTCACCGATCCGTGGTCGGACGAGATCCCCGGCACGGTCACGCTGGACGAGCTGGTCGCGACGTTCGGCCCGGACCGCGACGAGGAGCAGGTCGCGGCCGATCTGGAACGGGCCGTCGGGCTGGGGTTCGTGGAGCCGGACGGCGATGTCTTCCGGGTGCCGTCCCCGCGGCTGCTGCACGTCGGCGCCGAGCTGGTCGCCGCCGGCATCCCGCTGGAGGCCGTGTTCGACATCGCCCACCAGATCCGGGACGACTGCGACGTCATCGCCGGGCGCTTCGTCGACCTGGTGCACGAGCACGTGTTCCGCCGCCTGGAGGACGGGCCCGGCCCGAGCGGCGAGGAGCTGGGCGAGGTCGCCGAGGTCGTCCGCCGCATGCGCCCGCTGGTGAAGATGGTCGTCGACCCGTTCATCGCCCGCGCGATGGAGACCCGCGTCCAGGCGGCCCTCGGCGAGCAGCTCGAAACCCTCAGCGACCACCTCGCGGCGGCGGGCGCGTCAGAGGAGTGAGACGCCCCAGACGACGGTGACCCGCTGCGCCGGGCCGTGCGGGCCGGCGAAGGTGAGGGTGGCGCGTCCCGGCAGGTTGACCAGCCCGGTGTGCAGCGTGACGAGCAGGTCCCGTGAACCGTCGCGGGACAGGCCGCCGCTCTGGTCCTCCAGCGTGAGCTGCGGGCTGGACGACGTCCCGGTCCACGTGACCGGGCCGTTCTCTGCCCTGAGGCGGACCGTCCCGGAGCTGCGTCCGTACAGTTCGAGCCGGGTCGTCAGCACCTTCAGCACGCCCGGGCGCGTCGTCGGCGGAGGCGAGGAGGGCGGCGTCCCGCCCGGCGGGGGGCTCGCCGCGGGCGGCCGTCCGGGGACCGCGGGGGTGCCGGGGGTTTCCGGGGCTCCGGGGGAGGGCGGCTTGGAGGGGTCGCCGAACTGGGGCGACGGCGGCTGCGCCCCGCCGCCGCCCGCCGGTCCGCGGGCCTGTGGACGGCTGTCGCGACCCGGCTGCTGCTTCGGCGACGTCGCCGTCACCGACGGCAGCGGGCGCAGCGGCCAGTCGAACGTCGGGACGCCGAGCTGCGACCCCATGAACAGGATCGCGGCGAGCGCGGTGACCAGCGCACCGCCGATCCCGCCGGTCGCGAACATCCAGCGGCGCGCGTAGGGGGACGCGACGTCCGGCTGCGTCGGAAGCCCGTCGGGGGTCAGCGCACCGCCGCGCGCCGCGATGTCGGCACGGTATCCGGCCAGCTCGGGGTCCGTCGCGGTGTGCAGGACGCGTCGCCGCAACGCCTCGCTCGGCTCCGGCGCGGGCGCGAGCACTAGCAGGCCAGCGGCCCGGACCTGCCCGCGCGCCCGGCACGCCGCGCATCCGCGGATGTGCTCGTCGAGCGCGCTGTCGATGATGTCCGCGTGGACGGCCTCGGACTCGGCGCGCCGTCCGCCCGGCCGGGACGCGTCCCCGTGCCTGGACCGCGCGGGAGTCGCCGCATGCCGTCCGCTTCCCGAGCCCGGATCCGGGCGCGTGCTCCCCCCACCGCGACGTCCGAACCGAGCCGGAGTCTCGAACCGCAACACCGACCGTGCTCGGCCCCGGGCACGCGACCGCGTCCGCACCCCGCCCTCCGCACGCGATCCGGCTTCGGCGAGTGACGTGTCCCCACCGACGCCATGCGACGGCCCGGACGACCACGCCGCGGACTCGCCGCTGCTGCACGCCGCCTCGGTGTCGCGTTCGTCCTGCCATGCGGAATTCCGCTTCGCGGTTTCGCCGCGCACCGCCTGGGCATCGTGCTCACCCTGCGAAGCGGATGAACGCATTGGAGCAGCATCTGGTGAAGAACGCTGGTCCGCCTTTCGGCATCCGTTCTTCCAGTCGGCACAGGAATTCGCCGCCATGGCGAGGGAATCGCGGAGGGCGCTTTCGAACTCGCCGCGTGCCGAACTCGCGAGCCCGGCGACCCGCCGACCGGACAGCCCCCAGAGAAGTCCCAGCTCAGAAGGGTGCAGCCCGTGCCGGACGGTCAGCAGAAGCACTTCACGCTCGTTCGCGTCCAACCGGTTGACGGCCGATTCGAGCAGCGAACGCAGCTCGGACGTGGGCGGCAGGACAGCGCTCGGACGCGCGTCGGCGCGGCGGATGCGGCGCGAATTCGGAGAGCGGAACGGACGGTCCGGCTCCCAGCGGAGTTCGCTCGCGTGGCCGCGCTGGAGACAGCGGCGGCGGACCGCGCCGTACAGCCAGATCCGCAGATTGGCGTGGTCGCGAATACGCGGGACGCGTCGCCACGCGTCCACGAGCGCGTCGTGCACGATCTCGTCGGCGGCCCGGAAATCACCGGTCATCGCGGCGGCATAATCGAACAGTCGCTCAGCGTAGGCGTCATAGAGCATGGCCAAGGCGTCGGCGTCGCCGTCGTGCAGCCTGCGGACCAGGCGACGCGTCGCGACGTCGGGCGGTGACCACCGGGGCATGTGCTCTCCCGCAGCGAACGGGGCGCCGAACGCCACGGGACGTCCGGACAATAGGGTCCACTCTGGATACACCCACGTACCCCTTCAGCACCATTCGATCCCGGGAAAAATCGCCGCGCAGGGGTTTCCCTATGGCTGTGAATCCGGCCACTCGGTCGTTTCAGGTGAAGCCTGGCGGTGAACATGGCACAGTGCCCTCTGACCGCCCCGTCCACGGGACGGCGCACACCCCCCAACCCCCACCAGGACGGAGGGAGCCGAGATGAGCATCTTCGGCGTCGACTACGCCTGGGGACGCCCCGGTCCCAGTGCGTTGAAGCGCGCCGGGGCCAAGTTCGTCTGCCGGTACCTCTCGCACGACACCTCCGGCAAGAACCTGACCCGCGCTGAGGCGGACCAGCTCTCGCGCGCCGGCATCTGGCTGGTCGTGGTGTGGGAGAGCACCGCCTCGCGCGCCCTCGCCGGCCGCGCCGCCGGAATCGCGGACGCGACCGAGGCGGCCAAGCAGGCGCGCGCGTGCGGCATGCCCGCCGACCGCCCGATCTTCTTCGCGGTCGACTTCGACGCGTCGTCCGGCCAGCAGGCCGCGATCAACGCCTACCTGGACGGCGCCGCCTCGGTCATCGGCCGCGCCCGCGTCGGCCTGTACGGCGGATACGGCCCGGTCAAGCGCGCGTTCGACGCCAAGAAGATCCGCTGGGGCTGGCAGACCTACGCCTGGTCGGGCGGACGCTGGGACAAGCGCGCGCAGCTTCAGCAGTACTCCAACGACCATGTCGTGAACGGCGTCGGCGTCGACTACGACCGCGCCACCGTCAACGACTACGGCCAGTGGCGCGTCGGGGTCAGCCCCACCCCGCCGGCCCCGACGCCCCCTCCGACGGAAGAGGACGAGATGCCCTACGGCCAGCTCATCAACGGCGCGAACGCCGTCACCCCGATCTCGCTGCCGCGCGGCGAGGTGAAGTCGATCGGCTTCCTCTGCGACAACGGCCTCCAGCAGCTTCCGCCCGCGAAGCTGCGCCTCGCCATCCACGACAAGAACGGCTGGTCCATCGACCAGATCACCGTGGACAGCACCAAGGCGAAGGTGGTCGTCCAGTTCAAGGACCCGAAGAGCACCGACGGCGTGTCCGTCCAGCGGCTGGACGCCGGGCAGGTCAACGTCGCCTGGGACTGCTCGTAGCCGTCCCTCCGCTTACGGCCGCATGCCGGGCCCGGCATGCGAGTGCCTCCTGCGCACGCGACGTCCGCGTGCGCGGGAGGCATCACCGTTGAAACCGGAGTGCGGCTCAGCCGGTGCGTTCGACCACGCAGCCGCACGGCCTGAGAGCCAGCAGGTCGTCCCCCGCGGGATCGGCCTCGCGCACGAGGGTTCCGCACATCGGGCAGCAGGACAGGTCGGCGCGCGTCGCGCCGTCAAGATCGCTCGAAACCGTCACGGCGGCCCAGCCTAGTGGCGGAGGGCGCCGCCGCCCGGCGCAACACGTCGCCACCTGCCGCGCCACCTCCGGGGACGGCCCGAACGGCGGCCGCGGCGGGGCGCGGCCGGGTGGACGGTGACCGTTCGGACACCGGGCGATGACGGCGGCATGTCAGTTTCGGCCACTTACGGGCAATTCCGGAAAATCAGCGGCATGACGCGGTGATCTACGGAAGGGTGTCGTACTCCGCGAATCACCCGTGGTTCGCGTGATCCCCGACGTTACGCCTGCCCAGCCCCGCGTTCGCACACGCGATAGGCAGGTCTTCGACATGTCCCCCGGAGGAACCCCCACCGTGAAGCAGCGCAACATCTTCGCCGTCTGGCTCGGCCTGCCGATCATCACGCTCGGCATCTACGGCCTCGTCTGGATCTACAAGATCCACGACGAGCTCAACCGCACCTACCCCCAGAACGGCGCGTCCAGCGCGGGCTCGGCCCTGTGCTCGGTGCTGTTCGGGTTCATCACGCTCGGCATCTGGCCGCTGATCGTGGTGATCAAGTTCGGCGCCGGCCTCACCGAGGCGCAGCGCCGCGCCGGCCGCCAGCCCAGCTTCAGCAACGGTGTCGGCATCCTGCTGCTGATCTTCGGCTTCGGCCCGCTGTACTACCAGAGCGAGCTCAACAAGATCGCCACCCAGCGCTGATCCGGCGCCCGGCGCGCACCTGAAACGCGCCGCCGCCCCTCCCAGGCGAACGTTCGCCGTCCAAGAGTTTGACGTCGAAACAAGCATCCGTCTAAAGTTTC
>NZ_JBFAOF010000075.1:0-15621 GCF_040675125.1 Spirillospora sp. NPDC049652
CGCTCGGCCTGGCCTCGACGCTCGCCGCGCTGGACGCCGGCCGCACCCTCGCCCTCGCCAACAAGGAGTCGCTGATCGTCGGCGGCCCGCTGGTGAAGCGGCGGGCCCGGCCGGGGCAGATCGTCCCGGTCGACTCCGAGCACTCGGCGCTCGCGCAGTGCCTGCGCGGCGGCCGCGCCGAGGAGGTGCGGCGGCTGGTGCTGACCGCGAGCGGCGGGCCGTTCCGCGACCGCACCCGCGCCGAGCTGGGCGACGTCACGGTCGAGCAGGCGCTGAACCACCCGACCTGGGACATGGGCCCGGTCGTCACGATCAACTCGGCGACCCTGGTGAACAAGGCGCTGGAGGTGATCGAGGCGCACCTGCTGTTCGACGTGCCGATGGACCGGATCGAGGTCATGGTCCACCCGCAGTCCTACATCCACTCCATGGTGGAGTTCGCGGACGGCTCGACCCTGGCCCAGACCAGCCCGCCCGACATGCGGCTGCCGATCGCGCTCGGCCTGCAGTGGCCGGACCGCGTCCCGGACGCCGCGCCCGGCGTGGACTGGACGCGGGCCCACACCTGGGAGCTGTTCCCGCTGGACGACGAGGCGTTCCCCGCCGTCCGGCTGGCCCGGCACGTCGGCGCCGAGGGCGGCACGTTCCCGGCGGTGTTCAACGCGGCCAACGAGGAGTGCGTCGAGGCCTTCCGCGCCGGAACCCTGCCCTTCCTGGGGATAGTCGACACCGTCGCGCGGGTAGTGGAGGAGCACGCGGCCGGCGGCGCCCGCCACGGCGCGGACCAGGCGGAGCTGACCGTCGAGGACGTCCTGGCCGCCGACGCGTGGGCCAGGGAGCGCGCCCGTGCGCTGACCGAGACCGGCTGACCGGGGGAGCGGCCCCCGGCGGCGCGACCGTCCGAAGGGGGCCTGCCGGATGGCCTTTCTCCTCGGCGCCGTGGCCTTCGTCGTGGCGCTGCTGGTGTCGGTCATGCTGCACGAGGGCGGCCACCTGCTGACCGCCAAGCGGTTCGGCATGAAGGCCACCCAGTACTTCGTCGGGTTCGGGCCGACGCTGTGGTCCCGGACGCGCGGCGAGACCGAGTACGGGGTGAAGGCCCTGCCGCTCGGCGGGTTCGTCAAGATCGTCGGTTACACGCCGCTGGAGGAGATCCCGGCCGCCGACCGGGAGCGGGCCTTCTACCGGCAGCCCGCCGGGCGGCGCGCCGTGGTGATCTCGGCGGGCGTGGTGGCGAACTTCGTGGTCGCGTTCCTGCTGCTGGCCGTGATGGCGATGACGATCGGGGAGCTGCACCCGGGGACGGCGACCACGCGGGTGGACACGGTGGCGGCGTGCGTGCCGTCCGGCCGGTCGGCGTCCTGCTCGGGGCGTCCGGAGTCGCCGGCGAAGGCCGCCGGGATCCGGCCCGGCGACCGGATCGACCGGGTCGGCGGCACGCCGGTCGCCGACTGGACGCAGTTCCGGAAGGCGCTCGACGCGACCCGTCCGGGGCAGACCGTCCCGCTGGCGGTCGCGCGCGGCGCCGCCCGGCTGACCCTGCCGGTCACCCTCGCCGACGTGGGCGGGGTTTCCTTCCTCGGCGTCTCGTCCAAGATCGTCGGACGGCGCTACGAGCGGCGCGGCCCGGTCGCCGCCGCCGGGTACGCCGGCCAGGCGCTCGGCGCCATGCTGAAGGGCGTCGGCAGGGTCGTGGTGGATCTGCCGAAGGCGCTGCCCAAGCTGTTCTCGCCGCAGCGGTCGCAGACGCCCGGCGGCCAGGTGGGCAGCGTGGTCGGGGCGACCGAGGTGTCCGGGCAGATCTTCTCCTCGCGGGGGACGGCCCGGGACAAGACCTTCCTGTTCCTGCAACTGGTGGTCTCGGTCAACGTCTTCCTCGGCGCGCTGAACGTCCTGCCGCTGCTCCCGCTGGACGGCGGGCACCTGGCGGTCGTGGCCTACGAGCGGATCCGGGCCCGGGCCGCCCGGCTGAGGGGGCGGCCCGACCCCGGCCCGGTGGATATGACGAAGCTCATGCCCGTCACCTATCTCGCGATCCTGTTACTGGTGGGGCTCGGGGTGCTGCTGATAGTCGCGGACCTGTTCAACCCCCTCCAGATACCTGGATGACACCGAATAGCTACAAACAGTGACCGACTTCGTCACCGGAGCGCGTCATGCCACCCGCTCGGTGCGCTTAGGGTTGGGTGGGCGAGAGCGTGAGGGAGTGGGATGAGCGTTTCACTGGGTATTCCGACGATCCGGAGCGGCGGCGGGGAGGCCGGGGCGGCCTGGCCGCTCGGCGAGCGTCGCAAGTCCAGGCAGATCATGGTCGGCAGCGTGCCGGTGGGCGGCGACGCCCCGGTGTCGGTGCAGTCGATGACCACCACGCTCACCGCCGACGTCAACAGCACGCTGCAGCAGATCGCCGAGCTGACCGCGTCCGGCTGCCAGATCGTCCGGGTGGCGGTGCCGTCCCAGGACGACGCCGAGGCGCTGCCGGCGATCGCCCGCAAGTCGCCGATCCCGGTGATCGCCGACATCCACTTCCAGCCGAAGTACGTGTTCGCGGCGATCGAGGCGGGCTGCGCGGCGGTCCGGGTGAACCCGGGCAACATCAAGAAGTTCGACGACAAGGTCGGTGAGATCGCCCGGGCGGCCAAGGACGCCGGCGTCCCGATCCGGATCGGCGTGAACGCCGGGTCGCTCGACAAGCGCCTGCTGGAGAAGTACGGCAAGGCCACCCCGGAGGCGCTGGTCGAGTCCGCGCTCTGGGAGTGCTCGCTGTTCGAGGAGCACGACTTCCGGGACATCAAGATCTCCGTCAAGCACAACGACCCGGTCGTGATGATCGAGGCGTACCGGCAGCTCGCCGCCGCCTGCGAGTACCCGCTGCACCTGGGCGTCACCGAGGCGGGCCCGGCCTTCCAGGGCACGGTGAAGTCCTCGGTCGCGTTCGGCGCGCTGCTCGCGCAGGGCATCGGCGACACGATCCGGGTGTCGCTGTCGGCCCCTCCGGTCGAGGAGGTCAAGGTCGGCTCGCAGATCCTGGAGTCGCTCGGCCTGCGCCAGCGCGGCCTGGAGATCGTCTCCTGCCCGTCCTGCGGCCGCGCCCAGGTGGACGTCTACACCCTGGCCGAGGAGGTCACCGCCGGGCTGAAGGACTTCCCGGTCCCGCTGCGGGTGGCCGTCATGGGCTGCGTCGTGAACGGCCCGGGCGAGGCCCGCGAGGCCGACCTCGGCGTGGCGTCCGGCAACGGCAAGGGCCAGATCTTCGTCAAGGGCAAGGTCATCAAGACCGTCCCGGAGGCGCAGATCGTGGAGACCCTCATCGAGGAGGCGATGCGCATCGCCGACGAGATGGGCGTCGAGATCGGCGAGGACGGCACGGTCAGCGGGCCGGGCGCGACCGTCACGGTCAGCTGATCCGGGTCACGGTCGGCTGATCCGGGTCACGGTCGGCTGATCCGGGTCACGGTCGGCTGACCCCGGCGCGGACGCGCCGGTCCCATCGGATCGCACTGCAGGGCCCTCGGGGTACTCCCCGGGGGCCTTGTCGCGTTCCAGACGGTATTTACCTTTCGCTCACTTAAGCGGCAAAAATCACGAAAGGGCAACCATGTAACAACGATCAGCGTCGTTGGGCTACCTCCGCGACCACGGTGATCGCCAAGATTTCGGGCGAATCACCGTGAACCGGACCCGTTGGAGGGTCCGGTGTGGAGGAGTGGTCTGTGAAGAGACTCGTCATCGTGGCGGCGACGGCCGGCCTGGGCATCACCGCCTTCGGCGCCACCGCCGCCTCGGCCGCCACGGACTCGGCCGACGCCTACAAGGTGTCCAAGGTCAAGTGGCACGCATGCTCCGCCGACTTCGTGCAGACAGTCGCGGCGAACTACGACCCGATCTTCCCGGTCTCGAAGATCGTGCAGTGCGGTGAGCTCCAGGTCCCGCTGGACTACGCCAAGCCGAACGGCAAGAAGATCAGCCTGTTCGTGACGAAGACCCCGCACACGGGCGCCGGCAAGGCCAAGGGCCAGATCGTCGTCAACCCGGGCGGCCCGGGCGGCGAGGGCGGCATCTTCGGTCCCCGCGTCTTCGCCCAGAACTCCCCGGCGATGCGCGCCGCCTACGACGTCATCGGGTTCGACCCGCGCGGCGTCGGAGCGAGCAAGCCGTCGCTGAGCTGCGACACCGCCTACGGCCACGAGCCGCGCCCGGACTACGGCACCGGTGACGCCAAGTCGGTCAAGATCTGGCTGAAGCGCACCTACGCCTACGACGCGGCGTGCAAGAAGGCCGACAAGATCGGTCTGCTGAAGCACATCCGCACCATCGAGTCGGCGCGCGACCTCAACTCGATCCGCCTCGCGCTCGGGAACAAGAAGCTCGACTACTACGGCGCCTCCTACGGCACGTACCTGGGCTCGGTCTACGCGACCATGTTCCCGACCAAGGTGGGCCGCATGGTCCTGGACGGCGTCGTCGGCCCGTCCGACGCCTGGTACAAGGCCAACCTGAACCAGGACATCGCCTTCAACAAGAACATGGAGTACTACTTCGGCTGGGTGGCCAAGTACGACTCCGTGTACCACCTGGGCAAGACCCAGAAGGAGGTCCGCTCCTTCTTCTACGGTCTGCGCGCCAAGATCGCCAAGAAGCCGGTCTACTCGGCGGACAAGAGCGCGGCGGTCAGCTCGGCGAACCTGACCGACGTCATCCAGAACGCCGCGTACCGCCGCAGCGCGTCCATGTGGAACATGATGGCCGCGGGCCTGTCGGCCTACAAGAAGGGCGACATCGCGACCTTCGTCGACACCTACGGTGGCCCGACGAGCGGCGCGGTGGACGACAACACCTTCGCGGTCTACAACGCCGTCCAGTGCACCGACGTGCAGTGGCCGACGAGCTGGAAGAAGTGGCACGCCGACAACACCCGGATCAACAAGAAGGCCCCCTTCTTGACCTGGGGCAACGTCTGGTTCAACTCGCCGTGCCTCGGCTGGCCGGCGAAGGCCTCCAAGCCGGTGAACGTCGGCGCGGTGAAGAACCTGCCGAAGAACATCCTGATGTTCCAGGCGACCGACGACGCCGCGACCCCGTACCAGGGCGCGCTGGACATGCAGCGCCGCCTCAAGGGCTCGCACCTGGTGGTCCAGGACGGCGACCGCACGCACTGCATCGTGCACCGCGGCTCGTCGGCGGTGGACGCCTACTTCGACGCGTACTTCCTCACGGGCAAGCTGCCGTCGAAGCGCACCGTCCACGTCCCGCAGCTGGGCGACCCGACCCCGCCGGCCGGGATGCGCAGCGCCGCCGTGGGTGGTCTGCAGAACGACGTCATCAAGTAGGACGACGTCCCCCCGCCGGGCCCCGCCTCCTCGGAGGCGGGGCCCGGCCCCTTTTTCGGGTCACCCGGAAGGGCCGATAAGAGCCCCGCTTTCCGTTCCCGGCAGATCTCGACCGGATCACGCCGAGGCTTCGGAGTGGTTACAGCATAATTTGGCGGCTGACTTCCCATATGTCGTATTGACGAAGATCGCTCGGAACGTCCATTTCAGGGCTCTCGATCGCGGGAGTCCGAAGGAGGAGTGGTCCGTGAAACGACTCGTCACGGTCGCTGCGGTGACCGGCCTCGGGCTCGCAGGGCTCGGCACGGCCGCCGCCGCCGACCAGGGGGCGGCGAAACCGGCGTCGAAGCTCGCGTGGCACGCCTGCGCGGCCGACATCGTCAAGTCGGTGTCGGCGACCGACACCGCCCAGGCGCAGGGTTCCAAGCGCATCAAGTGCGCCGAGCTCAGCGTCCCGCTGGACTACGCCAAGCCGAACGGCACCAAGATCACCCTTGAGGTGACCGTCACGCCGCACACCGGCTCCGGCCCGGCCAAGGGCCAGATGGTCGTCAACCCGGGCGGCCCCGGCGGCGCGGGCGCCTACTTCGGCGGCCGGGTGTTCAACCAGAGCTCCAAGGCGATGCAGGACGCCTACGACTTCATCGGCTTCGACCCCCGCGGCCTCGGGCACAGCGTCCCGGCCATCCGGTGCGACCTGTCGTACCAGCTCGAGCCCCGCCCCGACTACGGCACCGGGGACCGCAAGTCGGAGAGGATCTGGCTCGCCAGGACCAAGAAGTACGCGCAGGACTGCGGCAAGGCCGACAAGATCGGGTTGCTGAAGCACGACAAGACCATCGACTCGGCCAAGGACGTGGACTCCATCCGCCGCGCCCTCGGCAGCAAGAAGATCGACTACTACGGCGCGTCCTACGGCACCTACCTGGGCCAGGTCTACGCCGCGCTGTTCCCGGGCAACGTCCGCCGCATGGCGCTGGACGGCAACATCGGCCCGAGCGGCGTCTGGTACGACGCGAACCTGCAGCAGGACATCTGGTTCGACCGGAACATGGACTACTTCTTCGGCTGGCTCGCCAAGTGGGACAAGGTGTACCACCTGGGCACGACGCAGAAGCAGGTCCGGTCGTTCTTCTACGACCTGCGCGGCAAGCTGGCCAAGAAGCCGGTCTTCTACAAGGACCCGGAGTCCGGCGAGGTCCTCGCGGTCACGTCCGACTCGCTGACCGACAGCGCCCAGAACGCGGCCTACCGGCGGCTGCCGAGCTACTGGTTCCCGATCGCGGACGGCCTGGCCGCCTACAAGAAGGGCGACACGGCCACGTTCGCCGGCGCGTTCGGCGGCCAGACCACCGGCGAGTCCGACGACAACAGCTACTTCGGGTACAACGCCGTCCAGTGCACCGACGTGCAGTGGCCGACGAACTGGGCCAAGTGGCAGCGCGACAACGACAAGATCCAGCGGAAGCACCCGTTCCTCACCTGGAGCAACGTCTGGTACAACACGCCGTGCCTGTTCTGGCCCGCCAAGGCCGGCAAGCCGGTGGACGTCCGGCACGTCAAGAAGCTGCCGTCGAACATCATGATGTTCAACGCCACCAGCGACGCCGCGACGCCGTACCCGGGCGCGCTGGAGCTGCACCGGGCGCTGAAGGGCTCGCGCATGCTGGTCGAGTCCGACGGCCGCACGCACTGCATCGTGCACCGGGGCAACCCGGCCGTGGACGCGGTGTGGGACACCTACTTCCTGACCGGCAAGCGTCCGGCGAAGGGGCTGACCTACGTCAAGTCGACCGGTGACCCGACGCCTCCGGCGAACGGCCTCACCAGCACGTCCGTCAAGGGCCTGGGGCTCGACATCGCCAAGTAGCCGGTCCGTCGCCGCCGTCGCGGCGGTGCGGTGACCCGCGCTCTCCCGGCCCCCGCCGGCTCCGTGCCGGCGGGGGCCGTTCACCATCCGGCGCCCCCGTCCGGCGTCATGGCCCGAACGGGCGGACGGGCGGAGGGTGACCGCGCGCGGCGGGGACCGTGACCGGTGGAGCCGCCCGGACGGTGACCGGTCGCGTGACGTCTGGAGCGCGCAGCGTGTTCCCGCGTTCTGGTCACGGTTTTATATCTACTCACAACGGGCTCTCCCGCCAGAACCCGAACAAACACCACAATCTGCCTAACTGTTCACGGAGCGATGCCGGGGACCGCCCCCAGACGTCCCCCCCGAGGGGTGCGGTGCGTCCCGGCCGAGGGGGTTTGGTGAAGAAGCTCCTCCTGATCACTACCGCCGCCGCGCTCGGCGTCGGCGGCGCCGCGACGGCCGCGGCCGCCGCGCCGGCCCCGACCGCGCCGCGCGCCGCGGACGCCTCGGCGGTCACCTGGGGCTCCTGCCCCGACGACGGCTACGGCGCGTACTACAAGGCCACCGGCGCCGAGTGCGGCCAGCTCGAGGTCCCGCTGGACTACGCCAGGCCGAACGGCAAGAAGATCTCCATCGCGGTGACGCGGGTGAAGCACACCGACACCAAGGACTACCGCGGTGTGCTGACCTTCAACCCCGGCGGTCCCGGTGGCGGCGGCCTGGTCTACGGCCCCTACTTCAAGCTGCTGCTGAACAAGCGCGGCTACGCGGCGCTCGCCGCCAAGTACGACCTCATCGGCTTCGACCCGCGCGGTGTCGACCACAGCCAGCCCGCGCTGCGCTGCAACAGCGACTTCCAGAAGCCGGTCCGCCCGGACTACAACCCGGGCTCGCGGGCGGAGGAGGCGGCCTGGCTCGCCAAGTCCAAGAAGTACGCGCAGGACTGCCAGAAGAAGTTCGGCTGGCTGCTGCCGCACATGCGGACCACCGACGCCGCGCGCGACCTGGAGCAGGTCCGCCGCACGTTCGGCGCGGACCGCAAGCTCAACTACTGGGGCTTCTCGTACGGCACCTACCTGGGCGCCACCTACGAGACGCTGTTCCCGCGCCAGACCGGCCGGTTCGTCCTCGACGGCAACGTCAACCCGGACCGCGTCTTCTACGACACCCAGCTCGACCAGGACCGGGCGTTCGAGCGGAACTTCAAGCTCTTCAACTCCTGGATCGCCAAGTGGGACTCCAAGTACCACCTGGGCACCACGGCGAAGGCCGTCGAGGCCAACTACTACAAGGCCCGCGCCGCGGCCGCCAAGGCCCCCATCGGCGGGACCATCGGCCCGGACGAGCTGGACGACATCGTCCAGCAGGCCCCGTACTACACCAGTGAGTACATCCCGGTCGCCGACGCGCTGTCGGCGTGGATCGTCGGCAAGGACCCGCAGCCGCTCCTGGACCGCCAGGGCGACACCTCCGACGACAACGGCTTCGCCGTGTACAACGCCGTCCAGGCCGCGGACGCGCGCTGGCCGCGCAACTGGGGCAAGTGGCACAACGACGCGGTCAAGCTGGTGAAGCAGGGCTACCGCTTCAACACCTGGCCGAACGTCTGGTTCAACGCGCCGATCTTCTTCTGGCCGTTCAACGGCGGACCGAGGCTGCACGTCAAGGCGCACAAGACCGAGTCGCCCACGCTGCTGATCCAGTCCACCCTGGACGCCGCGACGCCGTACGAGGGCGCGCTCGTCCTGCACCGCGAGATCAACTCGCGGCTGCTCGCCGAGATCGGCGGCAAGACGCACGCCAACAGCCTCGGCAACCTCTGCCTGTTCACCAAGGCCGTGTCCTACCTGGACGCCGCCTCCGTCCCGGCGGGCGGCCGTGGCGTCGACGACACCTGCGACGCCAACCCGGCGACCAACGACCCGGACCCGACCGCCGTGTCGGCCAAGTCGCTGACCGCCGTCCCCGGCCTGCCCCTGCCCGCGCTGCCCCGGATCCGCTGACCGCGGAGCACGGCGCCGAGCACCACGTGACGGCGCGCCCCGCCTCCACCGAGGCGGGGCGCGCCCCGTTCCGAAGGACCACTGGATGAAGAAGATCGTCATCGCCGCGGCCGCCGCGGTGGTGGGTGTCGGCGGGACCGCGTCCGCCGCTCTCGCGGCCCCGTCGCAGGCCCCGGCCAAGCCGAAGGTCAGCTGGGTCAAGTGCACCGACCCGAAGCTCGTCGAGGCCAAGGCCGACTGCGGCTTCGTGACCGTCCCGCTGGACTACGCCAAGCCCAACGGCAGGAAGATCCAGATCGCGATCTCGCGGACGCACCACACCGACACCAAGGACTACCAGGGCGTCATGCTCGGCAACCCGGGCGGTCCCGGCGGCTCGGGCTACCTGTACTCCGAGAAGCTGCCGCGCTGGATGAAGGGCGTCGGCCAGGGCGCCGCCGCCGCCAAGTACGACTTCGTGGGCTTCGACCCGCGCGGCGTCGGATCCAGCAAGCCGGCGCTGACCTGCGACGCGCACTACGCCAAGCCGCCGCGTCCGGACTACACGCCCACCTCGGCGAAGATCGAGAAGTACTGGCTGGCCAAGTCCAAGAAGTACGCGCAGGACTGCCAGAAGAAGTTCGGCTGGCTGCTGCCGCACATGCGGACCACCGACGTGGCGCGCGACATGGACAGCATCCGCGCGGCCCTCGGCGCCAAGAAGACGAACTACTACGGCTTCTCCTACGGCACCTACCTGGGCGCGACCTACGCGACGATGTTCCCCAAGCGCACCGGCCGCATGGTCCTGGACGGCAACGTCAACCCGAAGACCGTCTGGTACGGCTCGCAGCTCGAGCAGGACAAGGCGTTCGAGCGGAACATCAAGCTCTGGTTCGCGTGGATCGCCAAGTACGACTCGGTCTACCACCTCGGCAAGACCGGCAAGGCCGTCGAGGCGCTGTACTACAAGACCCGCGCCGCCGCCCTGAAGAAGCCGATCGGCGGCCTCGTCGGCGGTGACGAGCTGGACGACATCGTGCTGTCCGCCGGCTACTACACCTCGGCCTACCAGGACCCGGCCGCGGCCCTGTCGGCGTGGATCGTCAAGAAGGACCCGAAGCCGCTGGTGGACAGCGTCGACCCGGGCGACGACGACAACGGCTTCGCCGTCTACAACGCCGTCCAGGGCGCGGACGCCGCGTGGCCGCGCAGCTGGGCCAAGTGGAAGGCCGACGCCAAGAAGCTGGTCCGCCAGGGCTACCGCTTCAACACCTGGAGCAACGTCTGGTACAACGCCCCGGTGCTGTTCTGGCCGTTCAAGGGCGGCCCGGCGCTGAAGATCCAGGGCAAGAAGGGCCTGGGCGGCATCCTGCTCGTCCAGTCCACGCTGGACGCCGCGACCCCGGTCGCGGGCGGCTACGAGATGCACAAGCGCTTCCCGTCGTCGCGCCTGCTGCTGGAGATCGGCGGCAAGACCCACGCCAACACGCTCAACGGCAACAAGTGCCTGGACGACAAGGTCGGCAAGTACCTGTCCACCGGCTGGCTGCCGAAGAGCCGTTCCGGCGCGGACGACTCCTGCAAGGCCGACCCGGCGCTGAACAACCCGGACCCGACGCAGCAGATGCGTTCCGCGGTCGTCAAGGGCGGCAAGGACCTCCCGGTCGGCCGTCTCTGACACCCGGCCACGCGTATCCGGCGTCCGGCCGGTCGTCCCTCTGACGTCCGGCCGTTCGCAGGGCCTTCGGGGCCGCTCCTCCGGGAGCGGCCCCGTTTCCTTTTCCCGCGGACGCCCCAGGGCGGGTCCGGCTTCCGCGGGTTCCTCGGCTTCGCCCGGAAACGCGGGAATCACGGATCGCCGGGCCGCGCGTGACCCGGCCGATAGAACCAGAGGGTGCGCAACCCCATAGCCCACCGCGCGACGGCCGGGGCCGCCGCGGCGGTCGCCGTCCTCACCGTCCTTTCCGTTCCCGCCGCCGCCCGCGAGGCGATCACCTGGCGGCCCTGCCCGAAGAACGACCCGGTCGAGAAGGGCCGGCTGCTCGGCCTGGAGTGCGGCTCCCTCCGGGTGCCGCTCGACCACGCCCGTCCGGGGGGCGAGCAGATCACCCTCGCGCTGACCCGCGCGAAGCACACCGCCGCCCGCTCGCAGGGCGTCGTCCTGCTGAACCGGGGCGGGCCCGGCGCGCACGGCCGCGACATGCCGACGCTGTTCTCCTATGGGATGCCGCGCCGCGTCGCCGCAGCCTACGACTGGATCGGCTTCGATCCGCGCGGCGTGGGCGGGAGCCGTCCGGCCATGGTCTGCGACCGGTCCTACCAGGATCCGGGCCGTCCCCGCGCCGACACCGTCCCGGCGAACGCCGCCGAGGAGCGGGCGTGGCGCGAGCGGGCCACGCGGTACGCCGACGACTGCGCCCGCCGCTACCCGCGCCTGCTGGCGCACATGGGCACCGACGACTGGGTGCGCGACCTCGACGACATCCGCGCGGCGCTCGGCCAGCGGAAGATCAACTACCTGGGCTACTCCTACGGCACCTACCTCGGAACGGTGTACGCCTCGAAGTACCCGAACCGGGTGCGGCGGATGGTGCTGGACAGCGTCGTCCGGCCCAGCGGCGTCTGGTACGCCGACAACCTCGACCAGAACGTGGCGTTCGAGGCGCGGATCCGCGCCTACTTCGCCTGGATCGCCCGCTACGACTCGGTGTACCACCTGGGGACCGACGAGAAGCAGGTCGCCGCCGCCTACCGGCGCGTCCGCGCCGAGGTGAAGGCCCACCCGGTGAACGGCCGGGTCGGCGCGTCCGAGCTGGACGACATGTACCTGTCGGAGGGGTACGGCGACGCCGGGTGGCCCGGCTACGCCAAGCTGCTCTCCGCCTACGTGCACGGCGATCCCCAGCCGCTCGGCAAGGCGTGGAAGAAGCCGACCTTCCTCGACCACAACAACTACGCGGTCTACAACGCCGTCCAGTGCCGCGACGCCGCGTGGCCGCGCGCCTGGCGGCGCTGGCAGAGCGACGCCGTTCGCCTCTACCGCGCCGGTTACACGTTCGAGACCTGGAGCAACACCTGGTACAACGCCCCGTGCGCGAGCTGGCGGGTGCCGGGCGGGCCGCCGCCGAAGGCCGCCGGGCCCGCGAACCTGACGCCCGTCCTGCTCGTCCAGGGCACCGCCGACGCCGCGACGCCGGTCAACGGCGCGGAGGAGACGCACCGGCTGCTGCCGAACTCGCGGCTCCTGCTGCAGGTCGGCGGCGGCAACCACGGCATCACCCTGAACGGCGACTCCTGCGTGGACGGGGCGGTGTCCCGCTACCTCGACACCGGCGCCCTGCCCAGCGCGAACGCCTCCTGCAAGGCCCCGCCGCCGCCCGTTCCGGACGCCTCGGCCAAGCGGGTCCGGCCCCAGGTGGCCGGTCCGGTGTCCGCACCGGTGGGAACGAGGATTTAGTCTTGGTTACGTGGTGCTGACAACGGTGATGGCGGCCCGATAGCCATGCGGATGCTGGGGGCGTCGCCGGTACGGGTGCTGGACGACCGGCACCGCGACGAGGCGCTGCGCATCCTGGACGCCGACCCGGTCGCGAACGTGTTCGTCAGCTCGCGCGTCCACGCGGCCGGGCTCGACCCCAGGCGGCTCGGCGCGCAGATGTGGGGCTACCAGCGGGACGGGCGGCTGCGGTCGCTCTGCTACGCCGGGGCGAACCTGATCCCGGTCAACGCCGGCCCGGACGCCGTGCGCGCGTTCGCCGAACGCGCGCAGGCTCAGGGCCGGCGCTGCTCGTCCATCGTGGGCCCGGTGGACGCGGTCACCGGCCTCTGGGAGATCCTCGGGCCCTACTGGGGCCCGCCGCGCGCCGTCCGCGCGCTCCAGCCGGTCATGGCGACCTCGCAGGCCCCGCTGGTCCCGGCCGACCCCCGGGTCCGCCGGGCCCGGATGTCCGACTTCGACCTGCTCTATCCCGCCTGCGTGGCGATGTTCACCGAAGAGGTGGGGGTCTCGCCGAACGCGGGCGACGGCGGCGTGCTGTACCGGGCGCGGGTCGGCGAGCTGATCCGGTCCGGCCGGTCGTTCGCCCGGATCGAGGACGGCCGGGTCATGTTCAAGGCCGAGGTCGGCGCGGTCACCCCGTACGCCTGCCAGGTGCAGGGCGTGTGGGTGCCGCCCGACCTGCGCGGCCGGGGCCTCTCGGTGGCCGGCATGGCGGCCCTGGTCGCCGAGTCGCTGCGGTCGATCGCGCCGGTCGTGTCGCTGTACGTCAACGACTACAACGTCCGGGCGCGCGCCGCCTACCGCCGGGTCGGCTTCGACGAGATCGGCGAGTTCAAGTCGATCCTCTTTTAGCCCTGCCCCCTCGGCTTGGCCTCGCCCCTGCGGCTTGGCCTCGCCCCTGCGGCCTAGCCTCGCCCCTCCGGCCTAGCCTCGCCCCCTCGGCTTGGCCTCGCCCCTGTGGCCTGAACACGGCGGCCCGTCCGCCGGACGGGGTCAGGTGACCAGGAGGGTCAGCAGGCGGCCGAGTTCGGCCGCCGGGTCGCCGGTGAGGCCGGCGTGCACCGGACCGGGCTGGACGATCGTGCTGCGCGGCGCGGTCAGCCAGCGGAACCGCCCGCCCGGCGGCTCCGCGGCGGCCTGGCCCGCGTCCGGCCCGCCCCGGCACAGCCCGGAGACGGCGGCCAGCGCCGTGCGGACGCCGTCGAGGTCCAGGGACGGGTCGAGGGCGAGCAGGCGCGGCTCGTCCAGGTGCGTCGCGCAGCCCAGGTACTCCAGCGCGCGGCAGTAGACGACCACCCCGACGTTCATGCACTCGCCGCGCTCGACGCGCGGGACCACGCGCAGCGCCGCGTACTCGAACACCTGCAGCCCGGACGCCGTCGCGCCCACGTTGGCCTTGCCTGGCCGGATGGAGTTCACGCCGGACCTCCCAGCCATCCCGGCCGCTTCTCGCCGCGCCGCTCGTCGGTGTGCGGCCGCCGGTCGGTGACGTCGAGGGACGGCAGCCAGTCGCGCGGGTTCGCGATCCGCCGGGTCAGCACGCGGACGTAGGCGTCGCGGACGTCGGCCGGGGAGTCGAAGCCCGGCTCGCCCTCCAGCCAGGCGTCGGGGACGAGCTCGGTCAGCTCGCGCAGCAGGTCCGAGGTGATCTTGGGCAGGTACTCGGCCTCGGCCTCGGGGAGCCGCCGGGCGAACGGGGTGAGGACGTGGTCGTCCACGTCGTAGGGGCCCGCGAACAGCCGGTCGGCGTTGGCCCAGGCGTGGTGGAAGATCAGGCTCGCGCCGTGGTCGATCAGCCAGACGTCCTTGTGCCAGACGAGCATGTTGGGGTTGCGCCAGCTGCGGTCGACGTTGCCGATGAACGCGTCGAACCACAGCACGCGCGAGGCGAACAGCGGGTCGGGCTGCCAGCCGATCGGGTCGAAGCCGAGCGAGCCGGGCAGGAAGTCGACCGCGAGGTTCCAGCCGGAGCTGGCCTTGAGCAGGTCCTGCACGTCGGGGTCGGGCTCGTGCCGGCCGATCGCCGGGTCCAGCTCGATGATCCGCAGCTCGGGGGTGCGCAGGCCCAGCCGGCGCGCCAGCTCCCCGGCGATCACCTCGGCGACCAGGGCCTTGCGGCCCTGCCCGGCGCCGTGGAACTTCATGACGTAGGTGCCGAGGTCGTCGGCCTCGACGACGCCCGGCAGCGACCCGCCCTCGCGGAGCGGTGTCACGTACCGGATGGCGGTTACGAGCGGCAGCACACGCGAAACGCTATCGGACGCGATGATGTGCCCATGACCTTCGTGGACCTGACGCATCCCGTGGAGAGCGGCATGCCGGTGTATCCCGGCGATCCGGAGGTGCTGGCGGAGGCCGCGCTGACCGTCCCGGCGGACGGCGCGAACGTGGCGCGTCTGCACCTCGGCTCGCAGTCGGGGACCCACGTGGACGCGCCGTTCCACATCGACGACGCGCTGCCGCGGATGGCCGAGCTGCCGCTGGAGCGCTTCGCGGGCCCGGTCGTGGTCATGGACGCGACGGGCGTGCCGGGCCGGGCGATCGGGCCGGACGCGCTGCCGGACGGGCTGGCGCCGGGCGTGGTGCTGCTGGTGCGTACGGGCTGGTCGGAGCGGTGGGGGAGCGAGGAGTACTGGACGTCCGCTCCGTACCTCGCGCCGGAGACGGCCGCGGCGGTCATCGCCGCCGGGGTCCGGACGGTCGGTGTCGACACGCCCAGCGTGGATCCGTCGGACTCCCTGGACGCGCACCGGGTGCTGCTCGGGGCGTCCGCTGTGGTCTGCGAGAACCTGACCGGGCTGGAGGCGATCACCGGACCCGCGGAGGTGACGCTGTTCCCGCTGCGGCTGGAGGGCGCGGGCACGGGCGACGGGGGGGCCGGGGGGGGCGGGGCCCCCCGGGGGGCCCCCCCCCCCCCCCGCGCGGGAGAGGGCACCGCGGCAAAACAGGCACAAA
>NZ_JBFAOF010000076.1:0-15579 GCF_040675125.1 Spirillospora sp. NPDC049652
TCCGCGGACCCGACGTCCGCCGGCTCGGCGTCCGCAGGCTCGGCGTCCGACCCGTCCAAGAACGGCGAGGACGACGCGTCCGCGCAGCAGCACCCCACCACGCAGCAGAACCAGACCTTCGTCCCGATGATCGGGATTCCGATGGGCGGCATGGGCGGCGGGCGCGGCGGCGGGTCCGGTTCGCGTTCGCGTTCGCGGAAGGGCGCCCGGCGGAAGATGGACGTCCCGTCGCCCGCGATCAAACCGGCTCCCGGCCTCATCCCCGAGCGGGAGCCCCGCATCCTGACGCCGGGGAGCGACGGCAAGCCCAGGCCGTCCGCCACCGCCCCGAACCTGGCCGCGCCGAAACTGGCCGCACCGGCGAAGCCGTCCCTGCCGGCCATGCCGCCGGCTCCCGAGCCAGGCTGGGTTCCGCCCGTCTCGGTCGCCGAATCGCTGACCGCCGCCAAGCCGTCCGACCAGAAGTCCGAGCAGTCGGCCGCGGTCCCTCTGAGCCCCATCGCCGAGGCGCTGTCGGCCGCCAAGGAAGACGAGCGCAAGGCCTGACGAGTCGCCGCCGGGAGCGTCCACGGGCCCCCGGCACTCCCGCATGACGTGGATCACATTGGACGCCTGTCACAGGATTCGGGAAGCCGGCGTCTTTATGGCGATCTGTTGTCAGAGACCAGGGAGTACACCATGAGCGCTCGGTTGAATCTGTTCGGGACCCCGGCCGCCGCCAAGGCGCTGAAGCACTTCGCCTCGGCGAGCATGGCCATCATCAAGGAGTCGACCCTGCCGGCGTCCACCCGGGACCTGGTGATGCTGCGGGCCTCCCAGATCAACGGATGCGGCTACTGCACCGACGTCCACAGCAAGGACCTCGCGCACGGCGGAGAGGACGCCACGCGCATCAACCTCGTCGCGGCGTGGCGCGAGTCGAACGTCTTCACCGATGCCGAGCGCGCCGCCCTGGAACTGGCCGAGGAGGGAACGCGGATCGTCGACGGGCGCGGTGTTTCCGACGAAGTCTGGAACAACGCCGCCGCGCATTATGACGAGGCCCAGCTCGCCGACCTGCTGGTGGTGATCTCGCTCATCAATGCCAGCAACCGGATGGGCGTCATCAACAAGCAGCCGGGCGGCGACTACAAGCCGGGCCAGTTCGGGTACTGAGGGCGCGCGGAACGCCCGGACCGGATCGCGGTCCGGGCATTCCCTCAGGTCAGAGCCGTGTAGCGGGCCTGGAGGGCGGCCTCTCCGGAGGGAGTTGGGACGCCCCAGAGACGCAGGCGCGCGAGGCCACCGTCCGGGTGGATATCGACGCGGACGTAAGTCGCCTCGGGTTCCGAGTCGAGACGGAAACGGTGCCGGGTGTCCGGCTGAAGCCGGGTTCTCGGCAGAATTTCGCGCCAGGTGGACGCGTCGTCACCGGCCGAAAGGGAGACCTCGGCCGGAGCGTTGAATTTGAGGTTCGTGGTGTCGAATTCGGCGAGGAGGATTCGCCCAGGGGCGGCGAGTCTTACCACCGCCCAATCGTTTCCGCCGTCGCGTCGGCGTGCGGTCTCCCAGCCTTCGGCCTGATTTCGGGCCAGACCCGGGAAGAGCATGTTGTCGGGCGACGAGTAGAACATGTCGCTGCATTCGACAACGCGTGCGCCGTTCTCCAGTGCGGCCAGATCGACGGTGAGGCCGGAAAGCAGGGACGGGTCCGGAACGACCTCGCCGTGCACACGCAGCCGGGCGATACCGCCGTCCGGGAACATGTGCAGCCTGACGTGCGTGAAACGGCGTTCGACGTCCACCCGGAATTCGTGGACGGCATCGCCTTTCAGCGGGCTCCTGGGGACGATCTCCGTCCACTCGGCGTCCCCTAGCTCGGACGGGCTCGGGTAGCCGTCCGCCGCGCATGCCTCGACCGAGGCGTACGGCGGGTAGTTGCCCTTGAACCAGGCCGTGTCGATCACCACGCCCCGGATCACGCCTGGCAGGCCCAGCCTGACCAGCGCGTGGTCGTGGCCCAGTCCGCCGTCCGGGCCGGGGCGGCGGCGGGCGGTCTCCCAGCCGTCGTACTCCTGGCCCTTCGCGCCGAAGGTCAGCGGCGAGAACCCCGGCGGCCACGGGTTGACCAGGTTCTCCTTCGCCGCGAACGACTCGTCGGTCGCGGCGGTCACCGAGCCGCCGAGCGTGCGCAGGGCGAGGTCCGGCAGGGCGAGGAAGTCGGTCACGGCACGGCTCCGTTCGGCGGTCCGTTCGGCGGTCAGGGACGGGTCAGCAGGACGCCCCGGGGATCCCCCGCACCGGTCACGGTCTCGCCGCGCAGCCAGGTCGCCTGGACGACTCCGGTGAGCGCGCGGCCCGCGTAGGGGGTCACGGGGTGGCGGTGGGCGAGGTCGGCGGGGACGACCGTGAACGGCTCGTCGGCGGCGAACGCGACCAGGTCGGCGTCGCGGCCCACGGCGATGCGGCCCTTCCGCGCCGCCAGTCCGGCGAGCGCGGACGGCCCTTCGGCCATCCAGCGGACGATGTCGTGCAGCGTGTGCCCGCGCTCGCGGGCGGCCGTCCAGACGGCGGGCAGCCCGAGTTGCAGGGACGAGACGCCGCCCCACGCCGTCGCGAAGTCGCCGCGCTTGAGTTCGGGCGCGCAGGGCGAGTGGTCGGTGACGACGCAGCCGATCACGCCTTCGGCGAGGCCCCGCCAGAGCGCGTCGCGGTTCGCGGCGTCGCGGATGGGCGGGCAGCACTTGTAGGACGTCGCGACCACCGGCGCAAGGACCCCCGGCGCAACCTCGCGGGAGGCGGCGTCCACCGGCGGGACGTCCGCGGCGCAGAGCGTCAGGTAGTGCGGGCAGGTCTCGGCGCTGATCGGGAGGCCCCGCGCCCGGGCCTTCGCCAGCGGCTCCAGGCAGTCGGCCGCCGACAGGTGCAGGATGTGCGCGCGGACGCCGGTGCTCTCCACGAGCCGGACGACCCGCTCGACCGCCGTCCGCTCGGCCGAGGGCGGGCGCGACGCCAGGAAGTCGGCGTACTCGCCCGACGCGGGGTCGGACAGCGCGGACGGGTCCTCGGCGTGCACGATGACCAGGCCGTCCAGCGCGGCGATCGCGCGGAACGCCTCGGCCATCCCCTCCGGTGGCAGCGGCGGGAACTCCGGGACGCCCGAGTCCGCCGTGAAGCGCTTGAACCCGAACACACCGGCCGACCACAGCGGGCCCAGATCGGCCGCGTTCCCGGGCACCGCGCCGCCCCAGAACCCGACGTCCACGTGCACACCGCCCGACGCGGCCGCGCGTTTCAGCTCCAGCGCGGGCACGTCGACCACCGGGGGCAGGGAGTTGAGCGGCATGTCGACCAGCGTCGTGACGCCGCCGCGCGCGGCCGCCCGCGTCGCGGTCGCGAAACCCTCCCACTCCGTCCGGCCGGGCTCGTTGATGTGGACGTGCGTGTCGACCAGGCCGGGCAGCAGCGCGAGGCCGCCGAGATCGACCTCGATCCCGGCCCGCAGCGGGGCGTCGTGGTCCTCGACGGCGGCGATCCGCCCGTCCCGGACGGCGACGGCCGCGGGCCGCTCCCCGTCCGGCAGGACGGCCCGGCGCGACCGGATCACCAGATCGAACGGCACGGTGCCCCTCCCTCACTTTTCAGGACAAATCACCACTCTCGGGCAGCCTCCGGCGCGCGGTCCCCCACACGGAGCCTCATGCGTCCGGCAGCCAGGCGGGGGCGACGCGTTCGGCGGTGAGGCGTTCCAGCAGCGGCCCGGCCTCCGCCATGCAGCGCAGCGGATCGGGTTCGATGTCGGTGAGCGCGAACGCGTCCCGCAGTCCCGCCTTCCGGAGCTGCTCGCCGGTCAGCGCGCGGCGTCCGGCGACGGCGACCGTCGCGACGCCCTCGCGCGCCGCCGCCTCCGCGACGCCGACCGGGGCCTTGCCGCGCAGCGACTGCGGATCGAGCGAACCCTCACCCGTGACCACCAGCCGCGCGCCGCGCACGGCCTCGGCGAATCCGAGCAGGTCGAGCAGGTACCCGATGCCGGGGCGGACGGTCGCGCCGAGGAACACCATCGCCCCGAACCCGACGCCCCCCGCCGCGCCCGCACCCGCCGCCCTGGCCACCGCCGCCCCGGCCGCGCGCGGATCGGGCGCGCGCGAATCGGGTGCGGCACCGTCCGCGGCGGCGAGGGCGATGACCGACGCCAGCCGGGTGAGGCCGAGTTCCAGCGCCCTGACCTGCGTCGGCGAAGCGCCCTTCTGCGGCGCGAAGACCTCGGCCGCGCCGTCCCGGCCGAGCAGCGGGCTGTCCACGTCGCTCGCCACGACCACCTCGACGTCCGCCAGCCGCGCCGGCAGCCCCGCGACGTCGATCGACACCAGCCGCCGCAGCGCCGCGCCGCCGGGCGGCAGCTCCGCCCCGGCGGCGTCCAGGAACCGGACGCCCAGCGCCGCCGCCATCCCGGCGCCGCCGTCGGTGCAGGCCGAGCCGCCGAGGCCGAGGACAATCCGCCGCGCGCCGCCGGCCAGCGCCGCGTCGACCAGCTCGCCCGTGCCCCGGCTGGTCGCCGTCAGCGGCGCGGGCCGGCCGCCCGGCAGCCGGCGCAGCCCGGACGCCTCGGCCAGCTCGATCACGGCGGTCGTGCCGCGCACCGCGTAGGACGCGACGACCGGCTCCCCCGCCGGCCCGGTCACGACGGCCTTGACCTGGGAGAACCCGGCCGCGACGGCCGCCTCCACGGTGCCGTCGCCGCCGTCCGCGACGGGCAGGAGGGTGTGCGCGAGGCCGGGCCGGACGCGCCGCAGCCCGGCCGCGATGTGCCCGGCGGCCTCGGCCGCCGTCAGCGTCCCCTTGAACTTGTCCGGCGCGATCACCACGTGGCCCCGCATCACCCTCCCCCCTTCATCCCGCACCACCCGGTCACGTGACGAGGTGCTCGGGACGGACCGGCACCCGGGTGAGGGCCTTGCCGGTGGCGTCGCGGACGGCCGCGACGATGGCCGGGGTGGACGAGAGCGTGGGCGGCTCGCCCGCGCCGCGCAGCCCGTAGGGCGCGGCGGGGTCGGGGTACTCCAGGATGTCGAGCCGCATCGGCGGCATGTCGAGGATGGTCGGGATCAGGTAGTCGGTGAACGACGGGTTCCGGACCAGCCCGTCCGCGACCACGATCTCCTCCATCAGGGCGAGCCCGAGGCCCTGCGCGGAGCCGCCGTGGATCTGGCCCTCCACCGCCGTCCGGTTGAGGATGCGCCCCACGTCCTGGACGGCGGCCATCTCGATCACCTTGACCAGGCCGAGTTCGGTGTCGACGTCCACGACCGCGCGGTGCACGCACAGCGCGAGCTGCGTGTGGGAGTCGCCCTGGCCGGTGACCGGGTCCATCCTCTGTGTCGGCCGGTGCCGGAACTCGCGGGTCTCCTCGATGACCGCGTCCCCCAGGGCCTCCTCGATCGTCGCCAGCACCCCGGCCGTCCGCGACACGACCTTCCCGCCCGTCAGGGACAGGTCGCGGTGCCCGAACCGCTCGGCGGCCCGCTCCAGCAGGACGCTCCGGACGGCCTCGCACGCGGCCTTCACCGCACCCCCGGACATGTACGACTGCCGCGACGCCGACGACGACCCCGCGTCGCCGACTCCGGTGTCGGCGGGCGCGACCGTCACCCGCCCGACGCCGAGTTCGGTCCGCGCGATCTGCTCCTGGACGGTCACCAGTCCCTGCCCGACCTCGGCGGCGGCGGTGTGCACGAGCGCGGTCGCCGCGCCGCCGATCACCTCCAGCCGGACGCGCGCCGTCGAGTAGTCGTCGAAGCCCTCCGAGAAGCAGATGTTCTTGATGCCGACGCCGTACCCGACACCGCGCACGACGCCCTCGCCGTGCGTGGTCTGGGAGACCCCGCCGGGCAGGTTGCGCAGGTCGGAGGTGTCGGCGGCGGGCGGCAGCGGCATCCGCGCCAGCCGGGTCAGCATCTCGGCGAGCGGCGCGGGCGAGTCGATGACCTGCCCGGTCGCGAGCCTGGAGCCCTGGGAGACGGCGTTGCGGCGGCGCACCTCCAGCGGCGGCAGCCCGCAGGCCGCGGCGACCTTGTCCATCATCGCCTCGTAGGCGAAGCACGCCTGCACCGCGCCGAACCCGCGCATCGCCCCGCACGGCGGGTTGTTGGTGTACACCCCGTACGCGTCGATGCGGATGTTGGGGATCTCGTACGGGCCGACGCCGAGGGACGCCGCGTTGCCCGTGACGTTGAGCGTGGACGAGGTGTACGCGCCGCCGTCCAGGACGATCTCGACGTCCGCGTAGACGAGCCGTCCGCCCGCCGTGGCCCCGTACTCGTAGCGCATCGACGCCGGGTGCCGGTGGACGTGCCCGAAGAACGACTCGTACCGGTTGTAGGACATCTTCACGGGCCGGCCGGTGTGCAGCGCCAGCATGCCCGCGTGGATCTGCATGGACAGGTCCTCGCGGCCGCCGAACGCGCCGCCGACGCCCGCGAGCGTCATGTGGACCCTGTCCTCGGGCAGCCCGAGGCAGGGCGCGATCTGCTTGAGGTCGTTGTGCAGCCACTGGGTGGAGACGAACAGGTCGATCCCGCCGTCCTCGGACGGGATCGCGAGGCCGGCCTCCGGGCCGAGGAACGCCTGGTCCTGCATGCCGACCTCGAACTCGCCGGAGACGACGACCTCGGCGCGCGCCCGCGCCGCGTCCACGTCCCCGACCCGGACGGGCTGGTACCGCGTGACGCCGCCGAGCGGCTGGACCCGGTTCCCGTCCGGGTCGGCGAGCACCGCCCGGACGTCGGTGACCGGCTCCAGCACCTCGAACTCGACCGCGATCGCCGCGAGCGCGCGCCGCGCCGTCTCCGGATGGTCGGCCGCGGCCAGCGCGATCGGCTCGCCCTGGTGCCGGACCTGGTCGATCGCGAGGACCGGCTGGTCGGCCAGCCCGTCGATGCCGAAGAACCTGTCGCCCGGCACGTCCTCGTGGGTGAGGACGGCCCGGACGCCCGGCACCGCCAGCGCGGACCCGATGTCGAGCGACACGATGCGGGCGCGCGGATGCGGGCTGCGCAGCGTCGCGCCCCACAGCATCCCGTCGATCCCGAGGTCGGACGCGAACGCGAACTCGCCCGAGACCTTGAGCGCGCCGTCCGGGCGGACCGGGCTGTCGCCGACGCCGCCCCGCACTGGGGTCGAGAGGTGCCCCCGCGACTCGATCGGAGCGGCCACGGCTACCGGACCTCCTCGGCCAGCCGCATCAGGCGGCGGTGGGCGGCGGCGCCCCGGCGTCCCACCTCGTCCTGCGGGACGGAGACGAGCGTGTCGCCGCGCACGACCGTCCGGCCGCCGACGAGCAGCCGTTCCAGCGGCGGGGTCCGCCCGAAGGACAGCGCGACCACGGGATCGTCGACCGCCGCGTGGAAGCCGTCCACCCGCCACAGCGCGACGTCGGCGAGCTTCCCCGGCTCCAGGGAGCCGATCTCGCTCTCGCGGCCGAGGCAGCGCGCGCCGCCGAGGGTCGCCATCTCCAGCGCCTGCCGGGCGGTCAGCGCGTCCGGGCCGTGCGCGGCGCGCTGGGTGTACAGCGCCTGCCGGATCTCCCCGGCGAGCGGCACCATCTCGGCGGACGCCGCGCCGTCCACGCCGAGCCCCACGGTCGCGCCCGCCTCCAGCAGCGCCGCGACGCGGGCCGTGCCCGAGCCGAGCCGCGCGTTGGACGACGGGCAGTGCGCGGTCCCGGTGCCGGTCTCGGCGAACCGCTTGATGTCGGTGTCGTGCAGGTGGACGCAGTGCGCGAACCAGACGTCCGGGCCGAGCCAGCCGAGGTCGCCCATGTACTCGGCCGGGGTCATGCCGAACTGCTCGCGGGTGTGCTCCTCCTCGTCCAGGGTCTCGGCGAGGTGGGTGTGCAGCCGGACGCCCTTGGCGCGGGCCAGCTCGGCGGACCGGGCGAGCAGGTCGCGGGTGACCGAGAACGGCGAGCAGGGCGCGACCGCGATCCGCAGCATCGACCCGAAGGACGCGTCGTGGTACCGGTCGATCGCGGCCTCGGTCTCGGCGAGGACGGTGTCGATGTCCTCCACGACCTCGTCCGGCGGCAGCCCACCCTTGGAGACGCCGCGGTCCATCGAGCCGCGGCAGGGGTGGAAACGGATGCCGAGCTCGCGCGCCGCCTCGATCTCGGCCGCGAACAGGTCGCCGCGTCCTTTGGGGAAGATGTAGTGGTGGTCGGTGGACGTCGTGCAGCCCGACATCGCCAGCCAGCCGAGTCCGGCGGACGCCGCGCCCGCGACGACCTCCGCGTCCATCCGCGCCCAGACCGGGTAGGACGCCACGAGCCAGTCGAAGAGCGTGCTGTCCACGGCGAGGCCCTGCGACGCCCACTGGTACAGGTGGTGGTGGGTGTTGACCAGGCCGGGCGTGGCGAGGCAGCCCGTCCCGTCGATCCGCTCGACGGCTCCGGACCCGGCGGGCCGGGGCGCGGGGCCCGGACCGACGGCGGTGATCCGGTCGCCCTCGATGACGAGGTGGCCGCCGGGGTGCTCCGCGCCGGAGACGGTCACGACGTGCGCGTTCTCGATGACCACGACGGGACCCGCCGGGGCGGTTCCGCTCGCGGGGGCGGCGGCCGTGCGCGGCGCGGGGACGCCGGCCGGTTCTGAGGGGACGGTCACGGGTTCTGAGCCTTCCTTCTCGCGGCCAGCCTGACGGCGTCGAGGATCTTCTCGTAGCCGGTGCAGCGGCAGAGGTTCCCGGCGAGCGCCTCGCGAATCTCCGCGTCGGACGGGTCGGGCACCCGCTCGATCAGGTCGTGCGACTGGACGACCAGGCCCGGCGTGCAGAAGCCGCACTGCACCGCGCCCGCCTCCACGAACGCCTGCTGGACGGCGTCCAGCTCGCCCCGCCCCGCCGGCAGCCCCTCGACGGTCCGGACCTCGCGGCCCTCGGCCTGCCCGGCGGCGACCAGGCACGAGCACACCGGGACGCCGTCCAGGTACACCGTGCAGGAGCCGCATTCGCCCTGCTCACAGGCGTTCTTCGAGCCCGGCAGGCCCAGCCGCTCGCGCAACGCGTACAGCAGGGACTCACCCTCCCACACGTCGTCCACGGTCTGCTCCACACCGTTGACGGTGACGTTCACGCGCATCACGAAGCCTCCTTCCCGGCCGCGCGGTGGTCGTTCCAGGCCCAGGTCAGCGTGCGGCGGGCCAGCACGGCGAGGGCGTGCCTGCGGTAGTCGGCGGTGCCGCGCACGTCGTCGATCGGCGCGGCCGCGTCCCGGACGAGCTCGCCGAACCGCCCCGCGACCGCGTCCGGCAATGGGCCCCGGCCCTCCCAGTCCAGCTCGGCGGACAGGTACTCCTCGGCGGCCGTGGCGCGGCGCGGCGTCGGCGCGGCGGACCCGACGCCGGTTCCGACCCGGCGCTCGTCCGGATGCAGCGCGATCGCGAACGAGCAGACCGCGATCACCATCGCGTTCCGGGTGCCGATCTTGGCGAAGTACTGCGGCCCGGAAGCTGGGGCGATCCGGATCGCGCGGATCAGCTCGTCCGGCTCCAGCGCGTTGCGCTTCACGCCGGTGTAGAAGTCGGCGGCCGGGATCAGCCGGGTGCCGCGCGCGGCGGACTCGGCCTCGACGACCGCGCCGCAGGCGAGCAGCGGCGGATGGCAGTCCCCGGCCGGCGAGGCCGCGCCGAGGTTGCCGCCGGCCGTGCCCCGGTTGCGGATCTGCGGCGAGCCGACCGTCCGGGACGCCTGCGCGAGGCCCGGCAGCCGGTCCCCCAGCTCGCCGATCAGCCGGACGTACGGGACGCCCGCGCCGACCCGGAGCGTGCCGTCCGGCAGCGTCTCGTGCGCGGCCAGCTCGCGGACCGGCGTGAGGTCGAGCAGCGCCTCCGGCCGCCGCGCGGCCGACCCGAAGTTGATCTCGACCATGACGTCGGTGCCGCCCTGCAGGGGCACCGCGCCGGGCCGCGCGGCCTTGGCGGCGAGCGCGTCCGCCCAGGTCAGGGGGCGCAGGAAGTCCATGTCCACCAGCCTCTCACTCCCAGGCCGGGCCGGGGGGCGGGCCGCCGTCGTCGGTGACCGTCCCCTCGATCAGGCCGTACGGCCGGTCGGCGGCGTGGAACACCTCGTTCGGGTTGTCCAGCCCGAAGGGCGAGAGGTCGACGGCGAAATGGTGCTTGTTCGGCATGGCCAGCCGCACCTCGCAGACCTCGGGGCACTCGGCCAGCACCCGGCGTCCCATCGCGTACAGCGTCTGCTGGAGCGACAGGGAGTGCGTTCCGGCGAACGCGTCGAGCAGGTGTTCTCTGGCCTTCCGGTAAGACGTCCCCCAGTCCGTTTCGTCACCGACGTCCCGGTGCCGCCACCGGGCGGTGACGGCGGTCGCGAGGATCCGGTCGTCGGTCTCGGCGAGGGTCGTGTACTCGTCCTTGATGAAGCCGTGGAACTCGCTGCCGGTGGTGTTCATGACGACCAGGTCCGTCAGCCCGGACACGACCGACTCGCCGCCGCCCGTGCCGTCGCTGTGGACGAGGCAGGTGCGCGTCTCGCCGCCGTTCCGGACGAACGAGTGCGGCCGCCCGGACGAGCCGTCCTCTCCGGCGATGCGCTCCCAGGCGTACTCCCCGATCTCGACCCGCGCGTGGTGGATCGTCGGCTGCGAGTCGACGAAGTGCCGCGCGAGCAGCAGCGCGAACTCCTCGATCTCCCCAATGCCGTGCTTCCCGGCGAACGCGAAGACGGTGTTCTTCTGCGCGTCCGTGGTGAGCACCGCCGAGTTGTCGCCGGACAGGTGCACCTCGCCCATGTCGCCGGACAGGGCGACGCTGACGTTCAGGTCCTTGACGTGGTGCTTCTCGCCGTCCCGGGTGACCCGGACGACGCGCGTCTCGGCCTTCCCGTAGCGGTTGGGCCCGAGCACGATGGCCATCGGCTAGCTCCCCCGGTAGGTCGAGTACGCGAACGGGCTCAGCAGCAGCGGCACGTGGTAGTGCTGTCCGGGGTCGCCGACCACGAACGCGACCGCGACCTCGGGGTAGAAGTCCGACAGTCCGGCGGTGTCGAAGACCAGCCGGTACGTCCCGTTCGCCAGTTCCGCGCCGCCCCAGTCGCGGACCCGGCCGTCGGCGTCGGTGCGGGCCTCGGCGACCTGGCGGTAGCCGTCGTCCTCCCGGCGTTCCAGTCTCACGGGGACGTCCCGCGCGGGCCGTCCCTTCGCGGCGTCGAGCACGTGCGTGGAGAGTGGCATTCACGCCCCTTCGATCAGCTTGGCCAGCCGCAGTCCGGTGATCGCGGCCAGCTCGGCGCGGACGGCCGTCCGCTCGGTCCCGGCGTCGTTCCCCAGCCGGACGCGCAGCCCGGCGAGGACCTCCTCCGCGCTCTTCCCTGTCGCGCAGATGAGGAACACGTGCCCGAACCGCCGTTCGTAGGCGAGGTTGCCCTCGACCAGCGCGCGGCCCACTTCGTCCCCGCCGGTCGCGGCCCCGGACTGCTCGTCCCGTGACCAGCGCGCCTCCCGGCCGCCGCCCTCCGGCCGCTCGCCGATCCGGGGGTGCGCGTCGAGCGCCTCCAGCACGTCCGGCCAGTCGAGACCCTCCAGGGCCTTGGCGGACGCCGCCGCCAGCTCGGCGGGACCGGCGTAGGGCCGTCCGGCGGCGACCTCGGCCGCCCACCGCCGCGAGGCGCAGCAGGCCAGCAGCTCCGCCTCCGCCTCGTCCGGCGGCAGCGCGTTCAACCGGTCCAGCACCCGGCCCCCTCTTCCGACGATCTCCCCGAGTACACACACCACCCGCCCGCCGGGTCGACCCACAAGACGTCCGAACTCCACCCCCGCCCACAGCCCGCATTTCGTACATTGCTCCAATCTCCCTCACGCCCCGTACACGTGGCCGAGCTAGGCGTACTGAGCCATGATCTCGTGACAGCTGACGGTAGGAGTTGATCAACAAGAAGACCTCCGGGCGTAGTGAAGGTTGCACGCTTCACCAGTACTCGGAG
The DNA here is from genome assembly GCF_040675125.1 of Spirillospora sp. NPDC049652. NCBI lineage: Bacteria > Bacillati > Actinomycetota > Actinomycetes > Streptosporangiales > Thermomonosporaceae > Spirillospora > Spirillospora sp. NPDC049652. The sequence continues at coordinate 11,968 of NZ_JBFAOF010000076.1, forward strand.
GTCTCAGCGGGGCACGCTAACGTACGCCTGACGTTCCATGGCCATGCCTGCTGGGCCTGTTGGCTCGTCGCGTCTCGGGGGAAGGGTGGCCGTCGCTCATGTCGTAGGTGAGTTGGCGTCTCACGACAGTGCGCACACCCCGGGGGCCGACAAAGGGGGGCAGGGCTAAACGAGCTGGCCGAGCGACGCAACAGCCCCCGCTAATCCCCGTCCCATACCCACCAGAAGCGCTGAGCGCCCGCCGTGAGCTACGCACCGGCCCCGACCTCTTCGCCGCCGCGACGGGGAAGAGCGTTCGCTTCACATTTGGAGCGACGATGCAAGCTTGCCATTTTCTCACCAAGGTGCCATACGATAGCTTCAAGGCGAAGGGTGAATAATATGATGCAAAGAACGATGATAGATCAAATTTTCTGGATCGATGTAATGTTTGACCTTTATTGGCCCTATTTCCTCTCCATCCGATTCATCGATGGCCGTGAATTTATCGTCGACCGTAATGGCGCCAGACCGAAAAAGGGCTGCGTGATTAAGACACAGGCAGAGCATATTACCGTGCGAATCAGTTCCGCGATGAGGGATGCCCAGGCCGCGTATATGAACAGTTGACGCAAAGGGTATCTTGCCGGGACCGAAGAGTGTCTCGCCGCAGATCTGGCACTCAAACTTATAAATTACCTGCAATTCATGCGCAAGCAAGCGGTCGGAGTACTGTCCGAAGCCAAAATGTTGCCAATGCCCTGAGTCAGATTCAGAGCTACGATGGTCTCGATCAGACAGCCAGGATACGCCGCCATCTCTCTCCAGCCGAAACTGCCAAACCCAAGGACCGTCTTCGCCCGGCTTGCGCCAAGCGTCCTTCACATAATAAAGGCCATCATACCGGTATCCGCTCTCCGGTGCATATTCCGGGTTACCACCGGCGCCCCGCACTACCCGTACAGGCAGTTGCGAGACCAAACTCTTGACCAGTGCAGCATTTCCTGAATCTGCGAGCGTTTGATCCCGCACTTGAGCGCCGGTTTCCGGATCGCGCCCCCCGTGACCAGTATAAATAATAATATCGCCGTAGTCCCTATCGTCTTTATATCCGCCCGAAACAACGATTGACTCCGCACCGCCCTTAGCTACCGTGCCGCAGATGCCTGCTTGCAGCGGACGGTGGACGCCATCGTCATGTAGTGCGCGACGGTCAAGATATATAGGACCTGCTTTACGCAAGGCTGTATCCCCATACACCTCCTTTTTATTGGCTGCAGCGTATGCCAGGTTCTTAAAGAGGGTCAGGCTTGCTCCATAGTCACGCTCACGGATCTGCGGGCGCGGCAGACCTTGCTCTTCAAGAGACGTGCGAGCCGCGCCAAACAAAGCGCTCACGGTCAGATACGGCCCCTGCTCGGGAATACCATCGCGGATGAGCTTTATGAGCTCGCCACTAAAGGCGGTCACATCATCTCCCGCCCTGGCTTTCTTATTCTCGGCAGTGGCCACGAGAAGGCAAGTTCCTGTCACCCTTGCATGATCGGCCAAGGGCCCAGTCTCATCTTCATCGCCCATGTGGTTCAATGCAAGACCACTGTGGCAGCAGTCCAGGATAACGATGACTCGTTTCGCCGAGGTAGCCTGCAGCGCCTCACGCACGTAGTCATAATTGACCGATTTGTGCATTAACCCTTTTTTGGAGCCCACCAAGCCCAAGTAGAGGTCACTTGTACTGTGGTGCCAAAACCCATGACCCGCAAAGTATACAAGCAGCAGATCGGTAGCCGCTTCGGCCGCCTCCACGATCGGGTCAACCAAGTCATCGACTATCGTTGGGTTGCTAACCACTTCGCAATACTCGGGCGGAATTCCCAAAACCTGCCTGTCTTGCAACAACGCGCTTAGCTGCTCAATATTGTTGCGAACCGCAGGCAAATCTGGGTAGTTTTTGTAGAAACTAGTTCCAATCAAAACTACCCGAGAAGACTGAGGGTCAGGAAGCATCGGCTGCCTCGCTCAGCTGCCGAACAATCCGCTCCGCCAATTCCTCCGTACCTTCAGGAATGACAACCTTTTTATTGTTGACCTCAACCAGAATGGGGAAGTCTCGACGTCGTCCTTCCTTCCAATTCATAATGGTCTCTGCAAAACTCGGGAACGCCAGAGTTCCGGTAACGAAGAGAGTAATGATATCTAGGGTGGTGCCCATCTCCCCTTCGGCTACGTCCTTGTGTTGCAACTTGACTTGAGAGTTCTGTCGAATATCTGATTCACGGGTCAGCCAATCATACAGAGAAGCCAGGTCTTCTTCCGTGGCAGGCTGGCCAACCGAAATATTTATGATCATATTAACCTCCCGGACAGTTGACACTGCAGGCAGTCAAGAGTAGAGCATTTGCGGCACTTTCGGCAATACCCCTGCAAACGTGCCATGTCCGCCGATACCACCAAAGGGCACAGACAACTCAAGCGAGGACGTACCGCACAATCGGGCATCTTTTCTCTGCCGCCCTTGCCGGTTGCGGAACAGTCCCAGCTTCTATCGGACCTTTCCACAGGTCGGTGAAGATTGGCTGACCAGTAGCTTCGTTTTAGCCTGTAGTTGCGATCCTGTAGCGGCGAAAGCAGTTGTGGTCTCCGGCTGCCCCGCCTCCGCTGGTCAGAGTCGTGGGTTAGCTTCGGCGCTATGAGGCTGCGATCCCTCCTCGCGATGCCCGACCTCCGGTTGGAGCTGGTCACCGGCGAGGACGAGCTGGACCGGGTGATCCGCTGGGTGGTCACGACCGACCTGCTCGACCCCGGCCGCTACCTGAGCGGCCGCGAGCTGGTGCTGAGCGGGCTCGTCTGGCGGACCGCCCCGGACGACTCGGAGGTGTTCGTCCGGGCGCTCGCGCGGGCCGGGGTGTCGGCGCTCGCCGCCTGGGACGCGGTCGGCGGGACGCTCCCGGACGACCTGGCCGAGGCGTGCGCGCGGCACCGCATCCCGCTGTTCCGGGTGCCGGAAGACGTGGCGTTCGCGACCGTTACCGAGCAGGTCGTCCGGCGGCTGTCGGGCGCGCGGGCCGCCGACCTCACCGCCGTCCTGGACCGGCACCGGCGGCTGGTCGCGGGCGTCACCGAGGGCGCGGGTCTCGGGCCCGTGCTGGAGCTGGTCGGCCGCGACCTCGGGATGCGCTGCTGGGTCCTCACCCCCACCGGACGCGTCGTCGCGGGCTCCGAGCCCCCCGACGACCCGCGCGCCCTCGCGCGGGAGTTCCTCACCGCTCCCCGCCTGCCGCACCGGCTGACCTCCCCGGACGTCTCCCTCTTCCCCGTCGCGCCGGACACCACCGCGCGCGTCGCGGACTGGTTCCTGGCCTGCGCGGGCGACGCGGCGGACTGGCCCGCCGAACGGCACGCGCTGGTCTCCGAGCTGACCGCGATCGCCGCGCTGGAACGGGCCCGCCTGGACGACCGGCTCAGCGTCGAGGGACGGCTGACCGGGGAACTCGTCCGGCTGGTGGCGGCCGGAGCAGCAGCGGACGAGACCGTCCCCCGGCTGGAGCTCACCGGGCTGGACATCTCGGCCTCGTTCGCCGCCGTGTCGGCCGTGTCCTGCGACGCGCGGGCCACTCCCCCGGACACGCTGTC
>NZ_JBFAOF010000077.1:0-15566 GCF_040675125.1 Spirillospora sp. NPDC049652
CAGTACCCGACCGGTGTCGTGCTGGCCTGCGAGCGCCGCGCCGCCCTGCTCGACTGGGCCCGCGCCGCCGACGCGCTGATCATCGAGGACGACTACGACGCCGAGTTCCGCTACGACAGCGAGCCGGTCGGCTGCCTCCAGGGGATCGCGCCCGAGCGGACCGTCCTGCTGGGGTCGGTCAGCAAGGCGCTCGCGCCGGGGATGCGGCTCGGCTGGGCGGTCGCACCCCCTTGGATGGCCGCTGAGCTGCGCGAACACCGTGAGCTGAGCGACCTCGGCGGACCCGTCCTGGACCAGCACGCCTTCGCCCGCTTCCTGGCGGACGGCGCGTACGACCGGCACCTGCGGGCGATGCGCCGCCGCTACCGGGGCAGGCGGGACGCCCTGGTGGAGGCGCTCGGCGTCCACATCCCGGACGCCGTCGTCACGGGTGTCTCCGCGGGCGTCCACCTGTATCTGGAACTGCCCCCGGGGACGTCCGAGACCGCCGTGGTCAGGCTGGCCGCCGAGGCGGGGGTGCGGGTCTTCGGATCGAGCGGGATGTGGGGCAGGGAGCAGAACCGTCCCGCGCTCGTCCTCGGCTACGCGGCCCTCACCGAATGCGGCCTGCGCGAGGCGGCGGGCATTCTGGGCTCAGCCGTCGCACGTGCCCGCACAGGCGACCTTTCCGGCGTGTGATCTCGCTGGCAGGAAGGTTATGGACGGAGGTCGCGGGTAGAAACGGGGTTCCCTTAACGAGGAGGTTCGGATGTCTTTGGACGAGGCCGCGCGGCAGCTGAAAATGGCCGTCCACGACGCCCAGGTGTCGTTCGACCTGATCGGCCTCGGCGACCTCGACCGCGCGCTGGAGAACGCGGTCACCGCCCGCGCCGCGATCGACGCCACCATCACCGCCCTCGACCGTGCCGTCACGGACATGTCCACCGAAGAGGCCCGTCTGGAGGGCGAGAGGGCGGTCATGGCCGTCAGCGAAGACTGACCCCGGGTGGGGTGGTCACCCCCGGCGCAGAAGCGTCCGCCGCGCACAGAGCGGGGATTGTGCGCGGCGGACGTGTGCCGGGGACCGGGAGACCGGTGAGGCCCGATCGGCCCCCGGGACTCAGGCCACGGGACTCAGGCCACGGGACGCTCGGCCGCCACCGGCGCGGGCGTCCCGGCCGCCTCGGCGGGCTGGAAGCCCCGGGCCAGCGCGATGATCACGAGCGCGAGCACGGCCGGGACCGCGTAGCTGGTCTGGTAGCTGGACATCGGCTGGACGATCAGCACGATCACCGCGCCGACCACGAACCCGACGTAGTTGAAGATGTTGACCCGCGCGACCGCGATGCCGAGGCCGCTCGGGTCCACCTTGCCGGCCGCCGAGAACGAGATCGGGGCGACCACGCACAGCCCGAGGCCGGCGACCGCGAACCCGGCGATGGCCATCGGCGCGTTCTGCGCGGCGAGGACCAGCAGCAGGCCGAGCGCCCCCACGACCGTCCCGACCCGGACGACCAGGGTCGCGCCGAACCGGCGGACGCCGAAGTCGGCGACGGCGCGGCTGGCGACCATCATCACCTGGTAGGCGGCGAGGCCGAGCGGCGCGACGGACTTGCTGTGCAGGTCCTTGTCGAAGAACAGCGTGCCGAAGTTCGAGAGCATCGAGTCGGCGATGTAGAAGCAGGCCATCGCGACACCGATGATCAGCACGGGGCGCCACGGGACGAGCTTGGCCGCCGACTTCACGGCGTCCGCGGCGATGTTCGCGGCCTCCTCGGCGCGGCGGTACAAGCGCGTCCCGGTCGCGGCGGACACCGCGATCCCGAGGACGGCCGGGATCGCGAACCCGACGGCGAGCGACTTGGTGAGCGAGTCCGGGAAGACGTACTCGTTGGCGGCCCACGCCCAGACCGCGCCGAGCCCGGCGGCCGCGCTCCAGAGCGCGTGGAAGCCGGTGAGGATGCTGACCCCGTACGCGCGCTCGGCCCGGACGGCCTGGGAGTTCATCGAGGCGTCCACCGCGCCGACGGCCAGGCCGAACAGCCCGATCAGGAGGTAGAGCGGCAGGTTGGCGTCGCCGGTGAGGCCGACGGCGAGGACGGACAGGCAGACCAGCGGCTGCGAGATCCGCAGCACCGGCCCGCTGCCGTACCGGCCCATCAGCGGCGCGGCGATCGCGCTGCCCACCCCGGCGATAATCGGCACGCACAGCACCAGGATGTTGATCTGGTCGTCGCTCATGTGGTGCGCGTCGCGCAGCTGGTTGACGCGCCCCACCAGGGTGGCGAAGCACAGGCCCTGGACGGCGAACGCGGCGTACGCGGCGAGCCGGGCCTGCCGGTCCCGGCCGGTGACGGCTCCCGTCGCGGCGGCTTCCGTTGGCATCTCCGCCCCTTCCCAACCGCGAATCCGGCCGGCCGAAAAAACATGAAAGAGTTTCAGATGAGGGTAGAGAGCCGGGCCCGCGCCGGTCAACGGTCGCGAACATAGCGAAAAGGTTGCTCTTCGGCCACAGACCCCGAGCCGGGTGATCCCCCGCGAACTCCCGAAACGTCCGGACGCCCCGCCGGGACGGCGGGCGGATACCCTGGCGGCGTGGACAGCAGCCGCCCGCCGCGGGTACGCGACCTGCGCGCGTCAGACGCCGACCGGGAACGCGTGGTCGCGGTCCTCGGCGAGGCGCTCGCCGACGGGCGGCTCACGCTGGAGGAGCACTCCGAGCGCACCTCCCGCGCCTACGCCTCCCGCACGCTGGGCGAACTCACCGGCCTCACCACCGACCTGAGCCCCGAGGAGTCGCAGCCGATCCTGGTGGACGACCGTCCCGTGTCGGTGTTCTTCGGGCGGACGCGGCGCGAGGGCCGCTGGGTCGTCCCGGTGAAACTGCCGCTGATCGCCCTGTTCGGGACGGTCGAACTCGATCTGCGCGAGGCCGTCCTGCAGCGCCGCCACATCGTCCTCGACTCGCTGCTGGTGGCCGGGCGCGTCCGGCTGCTCGTCCCGGACGGCGTGCACGTGACGGTGACCGGACGCACCGCGCTCACCGCCCGCGACGTGCGCACCCGTCCCGAGCACGATGGCCCGACCGTGGAGGTCGGCGGCATGCTGATCTTCGGCTCGGTCACGGCCCGCGCCCCCAGACGGACGCTTCGGGAGCGCGCCCGCGCCCGCCTGCCCCGACGGCGCTCCTAGAGCACGCCTTCGAGGACGGTCTGCTTGATCAGCGGCCGTCCGAACAGCGCGAGCAGCTCGTTGGCGAGGGCCGTGAGCTCCAGCGGATCGCCCCGGCCCTCGAACCCGGCCGCGAGCAGCGTGCGCGGGACGGCGCCGGCGTCGAGCAGGACCCGCCAGTCGTCCGCCGGCAGCGAGAGGTACTCCAGGTTCCCGAGCCGGGTGATCTCCAGCGGGTCGGCGAGGGTGCGCGGGTAGGCGACGAGCGTCCGCAGGCGCGGGCAGTCGAAGACCGGCGCGAGGCTGACGGGTCCCCCTTCCCGCACCCCGAGGCTCAGCACCTCCAGCTCACGGTGCGCGGCGGCCTCGACGCTCGGCAGGTGCGCGCCGTTGACATGGCCCACCTTCGGGGACGGGACGCCGGACGGCGTCGCCTCGCTCCGCCGGTCGTGGACGATCATGTCGGTGAGCGAGTCGGCGATCAGCTCCCCGCCGACGCTGGACTCGTGGCCGAGCAGGATGATCTGTCCCGGACGTCCCTTCGGGCCGGGCGTCAGGTCGACCGCGTAGCGGTCACCGCCGCCGTTGTCGCCGAACGCGATCCATCCGGGTGACCCGACGACGCCCTGAACGGCGTCGTCCGGGTTCGTCACGACCGCCTCGGTCGCCCCGAACATCCACAGCGTCGGACGGGACGCCGGGTCCGCGACGTAGAGCGCGTCCAGCGGGAAGAGCTCGCAGCGGACGGCGGCGGCGAACGCGCTCATCGCCTCGTAGTCGCCCTTCAGGTCGGCGTGGTCGGCCCGGGTGACGCGGTAGAGCGCCTTCAGTTCGGCGGGGAGCGGCACGCCGAGCCGTGCCTCGGCGGCGGCGATCTCCTCGTCCGTCGCGCCGATCGCGCCGGGCAGCCGCTCGCGGAGCGTCCGCTCCAGCAGCGCGGGGTCGGCGGTGGGGGAGGGCGAGGTGTCGGGGGCCGGGTCGGGGAGGCGGCGCCACAGCTCCGGAACCGCGCCCTCGACGAAGACGAGCTCGCCCGGGGCGGCGCTTCCGACGCCGAGGCCGGCGGCGGGGCCGGTGTCGATCAGGCGGAGGACGGTCCGTCCGTCCGGCTCGATGTCGACGACGAACGAGACGTACTCCAGGTCGCCGAGCGAGTCGCGCAGCGTCTCGACCGCGTCCCACTCCTCCTGCATGTCGCTGACCAGGGACGCGCGCCCGGGGACGGGCGCTGGACGCGGCGCCGGAACGCTCCAGCCGCCCCGGCCGATGAACCCGGACGCCCGGCCGCTCCGCTCCGGCGCGAGGCCGTTCCGGACGAGCCGCAGCAAGGGTTCCCAGGTGGCGAAGTCTTCGAGGGCGGGCATGGGGCCTCCGGCGTCGGTGATCACCTGGAGGCCCGATTGTGCCGCTCCGGCCCGACAATCCGGCATCCCGGCCGTCGCCGGGGGGATCAGCGCGGGACGGACAGTTCCAGGCTGCCGGAGATCGCCGCGTAAGCCCGTCCGACCCGGTCGAGCAGGTCGCCGAACGGCGCGTCGGAGAAGACCCAGCCGCGCGCGGCCACGCTCCACGCGGTCGTCGTGAGCTGCGCGAGAACCTGCGGCCGCAGGTCGTCGGCGGGCAGCCCGAGCCGTTCGCCGAGCAGGCCGGCGAGTGCCTGCTCGACGCCGTGCCGGTGGCTCGACGCGTACGCGAGCAGGGACGGCGCGGTCACCACGAGCCGCCGCGTCGCGGTGTACCGCTCGCCCCACTCCGGCCCGAGCCCGGTCACCACCTCGGTGAGGACGCGCTGGAGGACGTCGATCACGCGCCCTTCGGGAAGGCCGTCGGGGGCCTGGAGGGCGGCGAGGTAGGCCGTCCACAGCTCCTCCTCGGCCTCGATCGCCGCCGCCTCCTTGGCGGGGAAGGTGCGGAAGAAGGTGCTCTTGGAGACCTCGACGGCGTCCACGAGCTCTTCGAGCGTGACGGCGTCGAAGCCCCGCTCGGTGAACATCCGCAGCGCCGCCTCGGCGAGCGCGCGCCGCGTCCGCAGCTTCTTCCGCTCGCGCAGCGGCAGCGCCCGGAGGGCGTCCTCGTCCGCCTTCGAAGAGGTCATGCGACGCACCGTATACCGCCCGTGCCCGGTTGCCGAAGGAGACCGGGTCCCACTCGGCTCCCCGCCTCCCGCGCGGGCGTCAGTGGCCGGCGAGCAGCTTGACGCCGACGACGACGGCGCCGATCAGGAGGTCGAGGACGCCCGCCACCAGCGCGACGACCGGACGGCCGCCCAGGCGTCGCGCGCCGAGGTAGCCCCACAGGAACAGGGACAGGACGTCCAGGCCGACGGCGATGAGCAGGGCGGTCCGCAGCTTCATCAGGTCGAGCGCGGCGACGCCGACCAGGAGCAGCGGGCTCACCGCCGACAGGAGCAGCGGGCTCGTGACATAGAGCGCGCGCAGCATCCCGTGCCGGTCGGGACGGGAGCCGTGGACGGTCATGTGCGCCTGGCCGTCCGAGACGAGCGTGGCCAGCCAGAGCCCTCCGGCGGTGCCGACCACCGACAGCGCCGCCCCGGCGGGACCCACGTGGCCGCCGAGGGCCAGGCCGGCGGTGACCGCGATCATGGTGATCGTGGCGTAGATGCGTTCCTTGAGGCGCTCGGTCGCGATCTCGATGCGCAACCGCAGGGCGCCGTCGGACTCGTTCGGCTCCGGTCGCGGCTCGTCCACCCGCCGATCGTGGCACGCTCACCCCTGCTGACCTGGTGCGACACGACGGGACGCGAACTCCGTCCGCCCGGACGGCCCGCGGCGGCCGGACGTGCGGTCAGCCGGAGAAGGCGGTGAGGCCGATCCGCCAGGCGTGGTCCAGATCGGCGTCCGGAGGGAAGCGCCCGTCGAGTTCGAGAGTGACCATGCCGTGCGCGAACGCCCAGACCGCGCGCGAGCGGTGTTCGCCCGGGACGACCCTGACCAGCGGTTCGGCGGCGCGCGCCTCCAGGCCGTCCGGGAGCAGGTGACGCGGCAGCGGGCCCTCGGTCATCAGCCGGTAGAGGTGCGGATGGGCCAGGGCGTACGCCCGGTAGGCGGCGCCGAGGGCGACGAGCGGCTGCTCCGGCCCTCCGGCCAAAGCGGCCTCCTGCGCCTCGGCCATCTCCATCAGCCCCGCCGCGATCAGCTCGGCCTCGACGGCCTGCTTGTCGGGGAAGTGCTTGTACAGCGACGGCGCGCGGATGCCCAGCCGGTCGGCGATGCGCCGCATGGTCAGGGCCGCCGCGCCCTCGGTCTCCAGCAGTTCACGGGCGGCGTCGACGATCTGCCGCGAGCGGGGACGGTCAGCCACGGCGGGACCCGTCCGCGGCGCGGAGGCCGTAGCCGAACGTCCGGTCCATGGCGATGTGGCCGAGCCAGCCGAGGAGCCCGGCGAAGAGGGCGGGGGCGTCCAGTGACAAGACGGTGTAGGCGACGGCCAGCGCGAGCGGGACCACCGTGCGGTGCGCGGCGTTGTAGAAGGGCACCGCACCGGGCCCGAGCTTGCCCTGGCCGCCGTTCTTCCCGTCGATGGCCATCATGACGTCGGGGGCGACGAAGAAGGCGAAGGCCGCGACGAGCGCCCACACGCCGTGGTTCCAGACCTCCACCCCGGCGAAGGCGGCGTAGAAGAGCCAGAGTCCGGCCCAGCCCACTCGCGCCGCCCACCACAGCGGCGACCGGCCCTGTGCGGCGAACCCGTCCATCACTGCACCCTGCTGAACCATCCCGGCCTCCTCTGCTAACGGTGTTAGCCAGACTGTATGGCTAACGCCGTTAGCCGTCAAGGGGAGGTGCGGCCCCGCGCACCGGACCGACGCCTGCGCCGGGGTCTTCCAGCGCAGGCGTCGGTCCGGTCGGCTAGCGGACGGTGGCCCAGAAGCGGCACTTGTGGGCGGTGGCGTCGGTGGTGATCGGGGCCTTGGCGGCACCGCCCGCCGCGAGGCTCTGGACGCGCGGGTCGGTGGCCCTGTAGCGGGGCCAGGCCGGGGCGTCGGCGGCCTTGGGGGCTCCCCGGTGGGCGAAGGACGTCCAGTAGCCGATCATCTGCGCCGACAGGCGTCGCTGGGCGGGGGAGAGCTTGGCGGGGCCGTCGTCGGTGCCGGGCATCGCGGGACGGGTCGTCGCGAACAGGTAGGGCAGGTCGGTCAGGTGGGCGGCACCGCCGGGGAACCCGGCCGGGACGGGGATCCAGGTCGGCGCGGTGCGGTCGGCGAACTCGTAGGCGTACGTCGGGACCCGGCGGGCCAGGGCGTCCGCGTCGGCCAGGATCGGGCAGACCGAGGCGCGGTCGGTCTCGATCGCCGCCCAGGCGAGGGCCCCTTCGATCTTCGGACGGTCGGCGGCCGGAGTGCCGGGCAGCAGGTCGTCCGCGTAGGACGCGGGCCGGTAGGCGCGGCGGACGGCGGCGGCGTCGGGGCCGTAGGCGGCGTCGGTGAGCTTCGTGTAGACGTCCGGGGTGAACGTCACCTTGCCGACGGCCGGGTTCACGATGGACGCGGTGACGAACCGCCCCTCGTCGCGGGTGTGCCCGGCCATCACCGGGACCCGGGCGAACCGTCCGCGCCTGATCGCCTGGGCGGGGTCGGTGGGGAGCGTCGGGGTGCCGAAGGCGGGCGAGCCGAAGGACGGGAACGTGGGGTCGGCCATCGTGCCGGGCCCGGCGAGGGCGTCCACCGAAGTCTTGCGGAGGCAGGCGACCGCGTCGGCGCCGGTGCAGCCGAGTTTGGACGCGAGCGTGGTGCCCCGCGCGGTCACGGTTTTGAGCGGGGCCCATGGCGAGACGGTTCGCGGTGCGGGCGCGGGGGCTCCCGGGTAGAGGCGCGGCTGGTAGGTGCCGCAGCTCGCGCTCTGCAGGATCACCTTGCTGAACCTGCCGCGCGCGGTCGGCGAGGTGAGCTGGGCGCAGACGGAGGCCGAGCCGGCGGACTGCCCGAACAGCGTCACGTTCGCGGCGTCCCCGCCGAACGCGCGGGCGTTGCGCTGCACCCAGCGCAGCGCGGCCTGCTGGTCCTGCAGGCCGAAGTCGCCCGACCCCGGCAGTCCCGGGTAGCCGAAGAAGCCGAAGACGCCGAGCCGGTAGTTCACGGTGACCACCACGACGTCGCCGCGCGCGGCCATCTCCGACGGGTCGAAGGCGCTTCCGGTGCCGGACGTGAAGTCGCCTCCGTGCACGAACACCATCACCGGACGCGGACGGGCGGGCGCGCTCGCCGGAGTGGTGACGTTCACGGTGAGGCAGTCTTCGCTGACGCTCGTCCCGGCCGGGAGGTTGTAGGTCGGGCCGACGCACGCGGGTCCGGACGCCGTCGCATCCCGGACTCCCTTCCACGGACGCGCCGGCTGCGGTGACCTCCACCGCAGCGCGCCCACCGGGGGCGCCGCGTACGGGATGCCGAGGTACTGGTGCGCCTGCCCGCGGTCCACCCCGCGCAGCGCACCGGCATCGGTGCCGGCGACGAGGGAACCGGACGGCGCGCCCTGCCGGGCGGCGGTGACAGGGGCGGCGGAGGCGACTCCGTAGCCGGTCGCCAGGGTCAGGCCGAGGACGGCGGGGACGAGCGTGAGCTTCAGGGGAGTGTTCATCGTGGGCTCCGTGTCATCGTTCGGGGGTCGATGAGGGAACCCTCGCCGGTGCCGCGCACCGTCCGCGCACCGCGTCCTGACAGCCCCGCACCAGTGACAGCCCGCACCGGTGACGGCCCCGCGCGAGAGGGGACGCCCCCGGCTGTGGCCCGGCCGGGGGCTGCTCACACGCGGCGGTCCGCCGTGGCGGCGGGCGCGCCTCAGTAGTAGTAGCTGAACCAGCAGCCGCGGGCGACGATCCGCCAGGGGAACCGGGTGAGGTTGGCGAACGTGCAGTGGAGCGTCGGATGGCCGGGAGACCTCAGCCGGAGCCTGCCGTGGAAGTAGCCGAACACGGGCGATCCCGGCGCGGCCCAGCAGTCGTTGCCGAAGGCCGTGGCGGGCAGGGTGCGGGTGGTGAAGAGGGACAGGCACTCGTACGTCGGCGTCCGGTAGTACGGACGGTCGTGGTCCGCGGCGTGCGCGGGGGCCGCGAACAGCGGGGTCGTGGCCAGGGCGGCGGCCACGGCGAGGTAGGTCGGCTTCATGGAACTCCTCCCACGGTGCCCACGTTGGGCACTCGATCAGCTACTCTCTGTAGCTGTGGGGGGATTTCCCGGCCTTTCACCTGCGAAAACTCCCGCGTTCTTAACGAGATCATCCGCGCCGGACGATCGTTCCCTCCGCCGGTGCGGGTACGTCCGCGGGAGGCGTGAGCAAGAGCTGGCCGTCGCGTAAGGTAGCCAATCAATGACGGTGGGTAGTGGGGTGGACGTTGTCAACCTTCCCCGAGCCGAGGAGTGTGGAGATGAACGTCCGAGCCATGGTCACCGCGGCGGCGTGCGCGCTGTCGCTGGGCGCCGTCGCGGTGCCCGCCCATGCCGCCGCGTCGTGCGACTTCAGCCAGGCCGGCCTCACCATCGAGCAGGCGGTCGCGAAGCTGAACCGGCAGACGCAGCACAGGTTCAAGACCCACCCGCTCTACAACTCCTTCAAGCACGAGAAGCTGAGCAGTCTCCCGGCGGGGGTCAGGGCGGACTTCCAGACCGCGTGCCGCAAGAAGTGAGGTCGCCGGCTCGATGAGGGCCGGTGGGGAGGGCGGACGCTCGCGGCGTCCGCCCTCCGTCATGCCGGGACGGCCGTGGTCACCCGCCGGTCGCTTTCCCGGGACCGGCGCGTCCGGGACCGTGACGGCACATCTCCGTGACCCCAGGTAGTCGATCTGCTTCTGAGGGTAGTTGTGTGGACGTCATCCGTTCTTCCGAGTTGAGGAGTTGGAGATGAACGTCCGTGCCGTGGTCTCCGCGACGGCCCTCGCGCTGTCGCTGGGCGCCGTCGCGCTGCCCGCCCATGCCGCCCCCGCGACCTGCGACCTGAACAGCATCAAGGAGCTCACCGTCGAGCAGGTCACCATGCGCATGCCCGCCGACCTGCGGAACAAGACCCGCGGGGACATCATCTATCCGCTTCTCCGGGGCGACAAGATCAAGGACCTCCCGGCCTACTACCAGGAGAAGATCCGGGAGGCGTGCCGGTAGCGGCCCCCCGCCGCGCCGCCCTCAGGGCGGCGGACCTCCGCGCTCGGGGCGTGGCGTGCGACGCGCGCCACGCCTCACACGTGGAACACCGACCCCGGACGACGCGGGGCCTGCCCGTTGGCGGGCAGTGATGAAGGCGGCGCGAGCTGCGAAAAGCCTTCGAAGCAGGGCGAAGAGCCCGGTTAAGATCCGCCGCATGCCTTTCATGCGACGCCGTACGAGCGGTACCGGTCCGGCCGGGAAGCGCCTGCCGGACCTGGAGTTCCTCGCGCTGGTGAGGGACTGCCTCGAGGAGTACGCGCCCGGCGCCGCCCACGGGGCCGAACTCAAGGGGAACACGCTGTTCAGCCCGGACGGCTGGGCGATCGGCGTCGCGCCGCCCGACCACGCCGACGGCCACCACTACGACCTCATCGCCTTCCCGGACGTCACCGTCCAGCCGGACGTCCCGTGCTTCCTGGACTGCGCCGTCGCGGTGACCGGGGATCCGCGGCAGGCGGCGGCCGCCTGGGTGCAGACGGCCGGCGCGTGCCTGCTCGAACTCCTCCGGGCGGACGGGCGCTTCGCCGACCGCGCCGGCCCCCGCCACGAGCGCGGCGTCCCGGGCTGGCGCTCGATCACCTCGGGCGTCCTCGGCTACGGCCTGGACACCGCCGAGAACGAGCGCCTCCAGTCCGCCCTGGTGGAGGCGAACGTGCTCCACCGCATCGCGGCCGAACTCGCCCCGGCCCTGGAGTCGCCGTTCTTCAACGGGGTCAGGGTCTTCTACGGCGGACGTCCCGGGGCCATGGAGTGCGAGGTCCGGGTCAACGGCGAGCGCGACGAGGCCGCCTCGGCGGCGCTGGCGGCGCTCGACCTGCCCGAGCCGTCGGTGTTCACCGTCGTCCGCTACTTCGCCCTGCTCCTCCCGGCGACCGAGGCCGAAGGGGAGGAGCCCGGCGACCACGACCACGGGTCGGGCTGCGGCGACGACTGCGGCTGCGGAGGCCACCTGGACCCGGAGCACCCGGGCTTCGAACTGCCCGAACCGCATCTGCTGGCCGGGCTCTCCACCGAGGAGCGGGCCCGGCGGATCCGGACCGACACGGGACTCATCAAGATCGCAGAGGGCGTCGGGAACTTCCTCAAGGTCCGGCTGCCGGTCCGCCTCGACGACGGACGCACCGTGGTCTACCTGGTCTGGGTCTACCTCCAGGCGCCGGTGATCGACGAGTACGTCGCCAGGATGAACGACGGCACGATCGAGGGACGCCGTTTCGAGGGCCTGTTGTGCAACGTCATCGAGCCCTGGGGCGAGGACGTGCTGCGCGCCCCGGTCGTCCTCGGCGGCCAGCGGAACAACGAGAACGGCTCGCTGCGCTTCAGCGAGGTGCTCGAATCCACGCATCCGCTGCTGGGCGAGGTGCTCCGGAAGTCCTGGCCCGCCGACGTCGTCCTCGGCGACCGCGACCCCCGCCTCCGCGTCGGCCAATGCTGACCCGGCCTGACCTGACTTGACCTGACCTTCTGGCCTGCCCGAGGAACACGTGAGCCCGGCGCGCCGCGCCGGGCCCATCGTGCTCGGATCGACCGTGCCCTCAGATCATCCGTGCCCTCAGGTCAGACGGCGGAGTCGAAGTTGATCGCGCTGTAGGCCCGGAGCTTGCTGAGCTGGTGCTCGCTGTGGATGGTGCGGATCGTGCCGCTGCGGGAGCGCATCACCAGCGAGTGGGTGCGGGCGCGGCCCTTGCCGTAGCGGACGCCGTCGGCGAGCTCGCCGTCGGTGTTGCCGGTGGCGGCGAAGAACACGTCGTCGGACGAGACCAGGTCGTCGGTGGTCAGGACGCGGTCGAGGTCGTGCCCGGCGTCGATGGCCTTCTGCCGCTCGGCGTCGTCCTTCGGCCACAGCTTGCCCTGCAGGACGCCGCCGAGGGCCTTGATCGCGCAGGCGGCGATGATGCCCTCGGGGGTGCCGCCGATGCCCAGCAGCAGGTCCACGCCGGTGCCCTCGCGGGCGGCCATGATCGCGCCGGCGACGTCGCCGTCCAGGATGAACTTGATCCGCGCGCCGGTCTCCCGGATCTCCTTGACGATGCCCTCGTGCCGCGGCCGGTCCAGGATGACGACGGTCACGTCGTCCACCGAGGAGCCCTTGGCGCGGGCCACGGCCCGGATGTTCTCGGCGATCGGCCGCTCGATGTCCACCGCGTCGGCCGCCTCGGGCCCGGTGACCAGCTTCTCCATGTAGAACACCGCGGACGGGTCGTACATGGAACCGCGCGGCGCGACCGCGAGGACGGCGATGGCGTTGTTCATGCCGAGCGCGGTCAGCCGGGTCCCGTCCACCGGGTCGACGGCCACGTCGCATTCCGCGCCGGACCCGTCCCCGACCTGCTCGCCGTTGTAGAGCATCGGGGCGTTGTCCTTCTCGCCCTCGCCGATCACCACCACGCCGCTCATGGACACGGTGTTGATCAGCTGGCGCATGGCGTTGACGGCCGCGCCGTCGGCGCCGTTCTTGTCGCCCCGGCCCACCCAGCGGGCGGCGGCCATCGCCGCGGCCTCGGTCACCCGCGCCAGCTCCAGTGCCAGGTTCCGGTCCGGAGCCTCGGGCTCGGTGACGAGAGGGGAGGAGACGATGGTGTCGTCGGACATGGCGGGACGCCCTTTCGGTCGATGGCTCACCCGGATTCTCCGGGGGTCCCGCGCCGGGCTCCAAATTGGACCAGACCAGAGCCGGCGGCACGGGAGCGCGTGGACGCGTTGGTAGGGATCGTCTCCCGCGATCGTCCGGCGTAACCTCTAGGGTCATGAGCAGCGACATCGACACGACCCCGCCGCGCACCTCGGACCGGGGGGCGGCGACGCGCGGAGCCCTGCTGGCGGCGGCGCGGGACGTGTTCTGCGAGGCCGGCTTCGCCCAGGCCGCGGTCACCGACATCGTCGCCAAGGCGGGGGCCAGCGTCGGCAGCCTCTACCACCACTTCAACGGCAAGGCCGACCTGTACCTCACGCTGTTCGAGGAGTTCCAGGGACGGCAGCAGGAGCGCACCCGCAAGGCGATCAACGCGGTGCGGGAGGAGGGCGAGGCCGACCCGATGCGGCAGTTCATCGCGGGCGCGGGCGCCTACCTCGACGGGTGCATCGAGGAGCGCGACGTGTCCCGGCTGTTCATCTCCGGCGACGGGCCGCCCGGGTTCGACCGGGTGATGCGGCAGCGGCTCAACAAGTGGGCCCGGCGCAACGCCGCGCTGTTCCACACCGACGGCGGCGGCGTGGACGAGGCGCTGGTCGTCGTCCTGACCGGCGCGATGGCGGGGGCGGTGTCGGAGGTCTCGCTGAGCGACGACGCCGAGGGGTCGCGGCGGCTCGCCGACGACATCATGGCGATCGTGGGCACTATCCGGAACCCCCGTACAGAGCAGCGGCGACCGTAGGGGATCCTGGAGGGGTGAGCGACGAGAGCCCCGCCCCGACGACGACCTCCGAGCAGCCGCGCCCGTCCGGGCCCCGCCCCGAAGGCGGCGCGGCCGGTTCCGCGCGCCCGGCCGCCGCTCCGCAGGACGCCGCCGGCACTGCCTCGCAGCCGCGCTCGGTGCAGGTCTCGCCGGGGATCTACAAGCGGCTGACCACCGGGCTCGGCGGGTTCGCCTCGGCGATCGTCGCGTGCCTGCTGCTGGTCGGCGTGATCTTCCTGATCACCCCGCGGTCGAACAAGGAGCTGCTCCCGACGGTCGACTACGGCTCGCAGGCGTGGGCGCTCGCCCACAACGGCCCCTACCAGGCCTGGGGGCCGCAGGGGCTGCCCGCCGGCTGGCGCGCGACCAGCGCCCGGCTGACCGGCCTCGGGGAGAAGGGCAAGCCGGTCCAGTGGCACCTGGGCTTCCTTGCGCCGTCCGGGCAGTACGCCGCGCTCGAGGAGAGCAACGAGAAGGCCAAGGAATACGTCCCCCGGATGACCAACAGCAAGAACGCCCTCGGCTCCAGGACCGTGAACGGCGTGACCTGGGACACCTACTTCCGCCGCGACAAGAAGGCCAACTCGCTCGCCCGCACCCTGCCGGACGGCGTGAGCATCGTGGTGACCGGCACCGCGAGCTACGACGAGCTGGCCGTCCTCGCCGCCGCGCTCAAGCCGCTGGACAAGAACGGCACGAGCGTCGTGACGCCCGCCCCCACGCAGCGCTCCTGAGGAACCGTCAGAACGGGGCCGCCTGGTCGGACGCGCCGTCCGACTCGGCGGCCTCGGCGTTCATGGCGGCGGTGAGGCGGGCGCGGGCGCCCTCCAGCCACTCCTCGCAGACGGCGGCCAGCTTCTCGCCGCGCTCCCACAGGTTCAGCGACTCCTCCAGGGTGAGGCCGCCCGCCTCCAGCTTGCGGACGACCTCGGTCAGCTCGTCCCGCGCCTGCTCATAGCTCTGTTCCGTCTTCGCTTCAGCCACGCCGTCCAGCGTAGGGCCTGTCTCGAAGCCGGCCGCCTGCCGCGCGCCGCTCGCCACGGGCGCCGGCTTCGAGACACGCCCTGGGGGCGCCGGGGCGGCTGACTCAGTTGCGCGGCCCCCAGCCCCAGGTGTCGGAGACCAGGTCGTGGACGTAGACGGCCTCGCTGTGGCCGGGACCGTCGTAGATGCCGGGCTCCGGGGTCTCCTCGGGCCCGTTCGTGGGGTAGTCCGCCCCGGTCGAGAAGTCGTGGATCCCGAACCGGCACACCCCGTTCCAGTCGACCGTGGGGTTGGCGCGCATGTAGTCGTGGCCGCCGTGCAGCTCGGTGAACTCCACCGCGGCGCAGCGCCCGGTCGGCCCCACCGTGGTGGGGGAGACGCTCGCGTGGGCGGGCGCGACCAGGGCGAGGGACGCCACGGCGCAGGTTCCGGCGGCCAGGGCCGTCCGGCGGGTCCAGCTCAGTACGGACATGTCCGTTCTCCTCCGAAAGCGGGAAGGTGATCCGCGGTCCGTGACCACATTCGCCTACTTGCGCAAACGTTCCAAGATTTCGGGGAGGCCGGAAGCGGCTACGGCCGGGCCGGAGGCGGCCAGCGCGGCCCGGCCGTGCGCCGGATCGTCCGCCGGCCGTGCGCCGGGCCGCGGGCTCAGGGGATGTGGCGTTCGGTGACGGTCACGCCGAGGCGGCCCTCGGCCAGCCGGACGACGAGGGCCTCGCCGTCCTCGACCGACGCGGCGTCCCGGACGACCCCGTCGTCGTCCCGCTGGACGATCGCGTAACCGCGCGCGAGGGTCGCGGCGGGGGAGAGGGCCAGCAGCCGGGCCCGGGCGTGGTGAGGGTGAGCGGAACGTCGGCGAGCAGTGCCCGGCCGGAGTCGTCGAG
>NZ_JBFAOF010000078.1:0-15005 GCF_040675125.1 Spirillospora sp. NPDC049652
GGACGATGTTGGTCACGGCCTCCCGCAGGACGACGGCCGCCGCCGACGCCTCCACGCCGGGCGGCGGGTCGTCCGCGTCCACGCGCACCTCGATCCCGGCGGCGGTCAGCATCGAGCGCGCGGTCCCGATCTCCGCCGGCAGCGACAGCGAGGCGCGGACGCGGGCGATCGACCGCACCGACGCGAGCGCCTCCTCGGCCAGCGTCACCAGCTCGTCCAGTTGCGTCCGCGCGGCGTCCGGGTCCCGGTCCGCGAGCCGTCCGGCCAGCTCGCCCTTGACGACGAGGGCGGAGAGCTGGAAGCCCATCAGGTCGTGGACGTCGCGGGCGATCCGCAGCCGCTCCTCGACCACGGCCATGCGCGCGACCTTCCGGCGGGCCTCGGCGAGCGCCGCGATGGCGACGGGCAGGCGGCACAGCACGTAGACCATGATCACGACCATGACGGCGTTGGAGAGGTTGCTCAGCGCCCACGCCCAGCCCGCGCCCACCTGGTATCCGCGGAGCACCGGGAGGCCGACGAGCACCGCCGCCGTGCCCCACGACCAGGGCGGACGCCCGTGGAACAGCACGACACCCGCGGCCAGCGCCCCGTAACTGGTCGGCATCTTCGGGCCGATGACCAGGAACGCGGCGGCGAGCAGGCCGATCTGGAGCAGCAGGGACGTCCGCAGGGCGGGCGGCGGCGCGCCGTCCTCGCGCGGGAAGACGTGCCGGAGCTGGAGCACGGCGACCAGCGGCAGGACGGCGAAGGCCGCCGGGTACCGGGCCCACGTGATCCCGACCAAGTCCGAACCGCCGTCGTACAGGGCGACCAGCGTGGTGCCGATGTGGTCGATCTCGAAGGCCAGCAGGACGAACCAGGCCAGCCACGGCGCCGTTCCGGACTCCCGGCCGTCCCGGCGCGGGCGGGCCGGGACGCTCGCCCGCACGGACGACGGCGTCGTCTCGATCCGTCCGCCGACCTCGGCGATCCGCTCGGCCGGTCCTTGAAGGGCGTCGCGGAGGTCGATGGTCGAGCCGGGGAAGGACACCGTCAGCACACCCGGCGCGTCCAGTGCGATCGAGCAGCGCGCCGGGGGTTCGGCCCGCAGGACGGCGACGACCGTCTGGTGCAGGAGCGCCGCCAACGCGGCGTCCTCGGCGGCGGGCAGGCGCAGCGGCGATGCTTCGACGGCGACCGCGACCCCGGCCGCCTCCAGGACCGAGCGCGCCGCCTCGACCTCGTCATCCAGTGACCGTTCACGCTGGTCGGCGGCGACGGTCCTGACCTCGGCCAGCGCCGTCCGCGCGACCTCCACGATCCGCGCGGTCCGATCCGCTGCCGCGTCCGTCCCCGCGCGTGGCCTCGCCCCCGCGTCCTGGCCTGTCGGGGTGCCCGCGTCCTGCCCTGTTGGCGTGCCCGCGTCCTGGCCGGACCGGGCCGCGCGGGCCAGCGCCAGCACGAGGGCCAGCCGCTCCCCGAGCGCCGCGTCGAGGCCGCGCGCGATCCGCAGTCGTTCCCGCGCGACCTCCAGCGGGGCGAGCTCCGCCCGGGTCGCGCGCAGTTCCGCCGCGTACCGGGTGAGCCGCGCCATCGCGAAGAACGCGAGCCCCACCGTCAGGGTCACCATGGCGCAGTAGACGGCGAAGACGGGACGGTGGGGGTTCCGCCAGACCGCCTGGACGAGGAACTCGGCGGCGACGACGAGGCCCGCGAGCAGCCGGCCCCACCCGCCGTCCAGAACCAGCAGCAGCGAGGTCACGACCAGCGCGGACGCCGCCCACCACGCCTCACCGGTGAGGACGTACGGCCAGAAGGCCAGGACCGTCTGGAGCGCCAGCGCCGCCGGCGCCCACCGGCGCGGCAGGGCGCCGAACGCGATCGCCGCCGTCAGGCCGGTCAGCACGACGGCTCCGGCGGTCGCGAGGAGCCCGGGCAGGATCTCCACGGGCCTGATGAAGTCGCTGCCGACCAGCAGGTTCCACGCCCGGTAGCAGCACCACAGGGCGAGGCAGACGAGGAACAGGACCGTGGGCCCAAGGCCGCCGCAGGGGGTCACGGGTCCGGATCACTCATCCCCCAAACGCCGCGGCCGTCGATCTTGTGCATTCTGCACGCCGGGCCGTGCACGTCCCACCCGGAAGGCTGCGGACCGCACCGGAACCCGTGCGCCAGGCACTACCCCGCCGATCCGCCCTCGGCGAGGCTTCTGCAGGTCAGAACCCCTACGAAGGGAATCCTGTGAGCAACGAGATCACGCCTTTCCACATCGACGTCCCGCAGTCGGAACTGGACGACCTGCGGGACCGCCTGGCCCGCACCCGCTGGGCGGACGAGCTGCCCGAGTCCGAGGTCACCGACGGCGTCCAGAAGGGCCCGGCGCAGCCGGGGTGGGAGTACGGCGTGCCCGGGTCCTACGTCCGGCCGCTGGTGACCCGCTGGCTGGAGAAGTACGACTGGCGCGAGTGGGAGGCCAAGATCAACGCCTTCCCGCAGTTCACGACCGAGATCGACGGCCAGCTCGTGCACTTCCTGCACGTCCGCTCACCCGAGCCGGACGCCACCCCGCTGATCCTCACGCACGGCTGGCCCAACACCTTCGTCGAGTACCTGGACCTGGTCGGCCCGCTCACCGACCCGCGCGCTCACGGCGGCGACCCGTCCGACGCGTTCCACGTCGTCGTCCCGTCCATCCCCGGCTTCGGGTTCTCGGGCCCGACCAGGACGCGCGGCTGGAACGCCGCCCGGACCGCCGCCGCCTGGGCCGAGCTGATGGCCCGCCTCGGCTACGACCGCTACGGAGCCCACGGCAACGACGCGGGCGCGATCATCTCGCCGATCCTGGGCGAGCTGGACCGGGCCCACGTGACCGGCGTCCACGTGAACCAGATCTTCTCGTTCCCCAAGGGCGAGCCCGGCGAGTTCGAGGGCCTCACCCCGGAGGAGATCGGCTACCTGCGGTTCGGGCAGGCGTTCGTGGAGCACGCCATCCACGACCGCTCCCAGGCCGCCCAGCCGCAGACGCTCGCGCACGCGCTGTCGGACTCCCCCGCAGGACAGCTCGCCTGGATCGGCCAGCTCTTCGGCGACGCGCTGACCCCCGACGAGATCCTCACCAACGCCACGATCTACTGGCTCACCAACACCTCGGCGTCCTCGGCCCGCTTCTACTACGAGAACCGCGACTGGTTCGCGACGCACGCGGGCGAAAGCCAGGGCGAGCGGACGACGATCCCGCTGGGCCTGGCGTCGTTCGCCTACGACTTCCGCGCCGTCCGCAAGTTCGCCGACCGCGACCACGCCAACATCGTCCACTGGAGCGAGTACGACCGGGGCGGCCACTGGGCCGCCCACGACGCCACCGACCTGCTCATCGGCGACATCCGCCAGTTCTTCCGCCCCCTCCCCTGACGCCCGCCCCGCGAGTTCCCAGGTCACCGACCTGGGAACTCAGAGTGAACCGACGACCTTCTGGGGCGTGATGCGGACGACGACGCGCTCCGAGTCCTCCGCCGAGGCCGGGTTGAAGTCGGCGTAGTCCTTGCCGGTGTACTTGCGGGACAGCTCGTCGATCAGCTCCTGCCCGCCCTCGGTGGTCATGGTCACCGAACCGCGGACCTCGGCGTAGGTGTAGGGGTTGTCCGGCGGGTTGATCATGACGGTCACGCGTGGATCCCTCCGGAGGTTCCTCTCCTTCCGGCGGCCCACAGTCGTGGAGAACAGAAGGTCATCACCGTCCCGCTTCACCCACACCACCGACAGCTGGGGACTGCCGTCGGGCTGGACGGTGGCGACCGTCACGAACACCGGGTTGTCGTCCACGAACTTCTTCAGATCGTCCGAAAGCGTGGCTCCCATGTACTGCTCCCTCCCCCTGCGCCCCACCCGCACGGCCACCTTGGGCGACCGCATATCGGGTGAGCACCGAAACGAACACTGCGACCACCCAAAGTAGTCGATCAGTTACAGGACGCCGCGCGCGGGGGCATCGGGCGGACTAGTACCGCTGCGCGTACCAGGTCGGCGGCTCGCCGAACATGCCTTTGAAGTCGCGGATGAAGTGGCCCTGGTCGGCGTAGCCGAGGTCGGCCGCCAGCGCGGCCCAGTCGATCGCCCCGCCGGCGGCCATACGCGCGGTCACCTCGTGCAGGCGGTAGCGGCGGATCACCCACTTGGGCCCGATGCCGACGTGCTCCGCGAACAGCCGTTGCAGCCCCCGCACGCTCAGCCCGAGCTCGCCGGCGAGGTGTTCGACCCTGGTCACGGCCTTGTCTTGGGCGATCAGCTTGACCGCGGCCGCCACCTGGCGCACCCGGGGCTCGTCGTCGGGCAGGTGCGCCAGCAGGAACGCGTCCACGGTCGGCACGTCGAGCGTCGTGGGCAGGTCCGGGCCGAACACCTCGGTCGCCGGGACGGTGCGGTCGGTGATCGTCGAGACGGAGGCGCCAAGGAGCGGGCGGAAGCAGCCCGGCCGGAACGCGACGCCGAAGACGTGGCCGCGCCCTTCCAGGACCTGGATCCGGTAGCCGCTGCACACGCCGCTGACGTCCGCACGGCCGCCGCCGAACGACAGGTGCACATTCGGGTACGGCACGATCTTCTGCCGGTACGGCTCGGCGTAGTCCCACCGGGCCTCCCAGTACCGCTCCACCCATGGCGCGAGCGCCGGGGACGGCTCGTGGAAGGTGTGGCGCTGATACCTGGTCCACGCACCGCGCAGCTCACGAACGTCGCGCTCCACCCGGCGAAGTGTATGTCGCCTTTGTTCAATACCCCTCCGGCCTGGGAAACCTAGCGTCGCTGCCATGTCACATCTGTCCAACGCCGCCGCGGCCATGGCCGCAGTCGTCGGCACCATCAACGACGACCAGCTCGCCAACAGGACTCCGTGCACGGAGTACGACGTGCGGGCACTGGTCAACCACCTCCTGTTCTGGGGGCCGTCGCTCGCCGGGGGCGGCCGCAAGGAGTCCGTTCCGCGGCCGGCGGCCACCGAGTCCGATGTGGACCTGACGGCCGGCGACTGGCGCGGCCGCCTGCTCGCCCTGCTGGACGACATCACGTCGTCGTGGGCGCCGCCGAGCGCCTGGGAGGGCGAGACGGACATGGGCACACCGCAGACGCTGCCCGCGCCCGTCCTGGGCGACATGATCACCGGCGAGCTGGCCATGCACGGCTGGGACCTGGCGGTCGCGACCGGGCAGCGGCTGGAACTGCCCGCCGACCTGCTGGCGCATCTGCACGACACGGTGTTCGCCGGCGTGGAGCAGGGGCGGGCGATGGGCATGTACGGACCGCAGGTCCCGGTTCCGGCCGGCGCGTCCGCCTTGGACCGCGTCCTCGGCCTGACCGGCCGTGATCCCGCATGGGCGTAGTCACCGACGAGTGATGTCGGTTCAGACCCCGAAGCCGTCCGGCTTCGGGGTCTTTCATCCCCGTAGGCCCAGGACGTTCGTCCGGCGGGCACAGCACCAGCGCTGATACACAACGGAGTTGCATAGCTACACTGTGCGACGTGGTGGGCCTGGGTACTAAGTGGGCGCGGGTGGCGCGGGTGGTGTTGCTCGTCGCCTCCGTTGTGCATCTGCTCGGGTGCGCCCATGGGCCCGGGGCCTCGCCGGTGGATGCGATGCCGGTGCTGACGCCCTCCGCCGCTGCCGTGGTGCAGGACGGCCTGGGGGTCGAGCGGGCTGCTCAGGCTGCGGTTGACCAGGCGCATTGCGTGGATGACGGGGTCGGTGCGCTTCGGCAGCAGCCGGTCCTCGGGGCGCCTTGCGCCGTCGTCGCGGTGGTCGGGCCGGACGTCGCGGCGCTGAAGGGGCATCGGCGGGACGGCTGGTCGGCGGGCTCGGGCTCGCCGGCGGTCAGGGAGCGGGCCGTCCTCGGAGTCTGGCGGATCTAGAAGGGACGCGCCGCCCGCACGCCCCTGGAGGTGTGCCGGACGGCGGCCGGGCACGTCACCTTCCCTCTCCCGCCTCGTGGCCTTCGCGGGCGGGCCGTCGAAAGAGATCCGCTGATGCATGTCATGACCGCTGCCCCCGCGGGGCTGCTGGCCGCGTCCGCACCGGCCGCGCCGACGCCGGCCGGGCTGGTGGGCAACACCCCGGTGCTCTGGGTGGGCGAACCGTTCACCCGTCCGGGACGGGGGTTCTGGGCCAAGCTGGAGGGCGCGAACCCCGGCGGGATCAAGGACCGCACCGCGCTGCACATGGTGCGGGCCGCCCGCGAGCGCGGCGAGCTGGCCCCCGGCGCGCCGATCGTGGAGTCCACCTCCGGGACGCTGGGTCTCGGCCTGGCGCTCGCCGGGATCACCTTCGGGCATCCGGTCACCGTGGTCTCCGACCCGGGGATGGAGCCCATGATGCGCGGCCTGCTCGCCGCCTACGGAGCCCGGGTGTGCCTGGTGACCGAGCCGCATCCGGTCGGCGGCTGGCAGCAGGCCCGCCGCGACGCCGTCGCCGCGCTGCTCGCCACGCTGCCGGGTGCGTGGTGCCCGGACCAGTACAACAACCCCGACAACGTCGCGGCGTACCGGGGCCTCGCGCACGAGCTGATCGCCCAGCTCGGACGGATCGACGTGCTCGTGGCCAGCGTCGGAACGGGCGGGCACTCGGCCGGGGTCGGTTCGGTGCTGCGCCAGGTGTTCCCCGGCCTGCGGGTCGTCGGGGTCGACACGACGGGATCGACCATCTTCGGGCAGCCCGCCGCGCCTCGGCTGATGCGCGGGCTGGGCAGCAGCATCCATCCCCGCAACGTCGCGTACGAACTGTTCGACGAGGTGCACTGGGTCGCCGCGGGCGAGGCCGTGTGGGCGGCGCGTCGGCTGGCGCGCTGCCACTACGCGACCGGCGGCTGGAGCGTCGGCGCTGTCGCGCTGACCGCGCGGTGGCTGGCGGAGACCCTTCCTCCCGAGACCCGGATCGCCGCGGTCTTCCCGGACGGCCCGCAGCGTTACGCGGGCACCGTGTTCAGCGACGTCTACTGCCGGGAGCACGACCTGCTGGAGCACGTCCCGCCGGCGGAACCCGACCGCATCGCCCATCCGGGGACGCGGACCGTCACCGCCTGGACGCGGTGCACCACCGTGACCGACCCGCTCGCCGCCGACCGGGCGGGGGACGGACTGTGATCGCGGTGTGGCGCAGTACGCGGTCGTTCCCGCCCGCCGCGCGGCTGCTGATGGCGAACCAGTTCGCCATCAACCTGGCGTTCTACATGCTGATGCCGTACCTGGCGGCGCACCTGGCCGGTGACCTGGGGCTGGCGGCGTGGGCGGTCGGGCTGGTGCTGGGGGTGCGCAACCTGTCCCAGCAGGGCATGTTCCTCCTCGGCGGGACGCTGGCCGACCGGTACGGGTACAAGGCCCCGATCATCGCCGGGTGCCTGCTGCGCACCGGCGGGTTCGCCCTGCTCGGCTGGGTGGAGGCGCTGCCCGCGCTGATCATCGCGTCGGCGGCGACCGGGCTCGCGGGAGCGCTGTTCAACCCGGCGGTCCGGGCGTACCTCGCCGCAGAGGCCGCCGACCGGCGGGTGGAGGGCTTCGCGACCTTCAACGTCTACTACCAGGCCGGGATGCTGGCGGGTCCCCCGGTCGGGCTGGTGCTGCTGACCGCCGACTTCCGGCTGGTCTGCACCGCCGCGGCCCTGGTCTTCGCCGCGCTGACCGTCGTGCAGTGGCGGGCGCTCCCCGCCCGGCGCGGCGACGGCCGCAGCGAGCGGGAGACGGACGGAAGGCCGGTGGACGGGGTGGCGGCGCAGTGGCGGCAGGTGATCCGCAATCGGCCGTTCCTGCTGTTCTCCGTCGCGATGATCGGCTCCTACGTCCTGAACTTCCAGGTCTACCTGGCGCTGCCGCTGGCCGCCACGGCCACGCTCGGGGACGCCGCCGCCGGTGCCACCAGCGCGCTGTTCGTGGTGTCCGCGGCGGTGGCGGTCCTGGGACAGATGCGGTTGACGGGCTGGGCCAAACGCCGCTGGCGTCCCGAGCAAGCCCTCGTGCGTGGCCTGGCCGCGATGGGTGTGGCGTTCCTGCCCCTCGTTGTGGCCGCCTCAATGCCGCACACGGCGCTGATGGGGATTGCGCTGGTCGCGGCGGTGGCGGGGCTGGCGGCTGCGGGCGCGGTGGTCTACCCGCTGGAGATGGACACCGTGGTGGCGCTGTCCGGGAACCGCCTGGTCGCCACCCACTACGGCTTCTACAACACCGTCTCCGGCCTGGGCATCACCCTGGGCAACCTGGGCACCGGCGCGCTGTGGGACGTCACCGGACGCCATCACATGCTCTGGCTGACCTGGCTCGTCCTGACCGCGATCGGGCTGGGCGGCGCGGCCGCCGTCGCCGTCCTGGCCCGCGCCACCAGGCTGACCGCGCCGTCCGCACAACCCGCACAGCCCGCACCGGTCTGAGGACGGCTGCAGCCGCTACGTCTCGCGGACGGCCTCCACCGCCTCCCGGACGTCCGGGTGGGGGTCGCTAGCGAGACCGTCGAGCAGTGCGGCGACGCCGGGGGTGGTCCAGCCCGCGACCGCCCACACCAGGTCCTCCCGCACACCCGGATCAGGGTGCGCGGCGAGGTGGGCCAGCTCGGCGAGCGGGCCCCGCCGACGCCGGCCGAACCAGTGCAGCGCCTCGCGCAACGCGGCCGGGTCACCGGGGTCGCCGGCCGCCGCGACCCTGGCGAGCAGCACCCGGGGCGGTGGGGACGGGCCGTCCAGGGGATGCGGGAGCCGCTCGCGGAGGCGGCGCGCTCCGTACTCTCCCCTCCCCTGGCATCCGAAGCAGGTGCAGGGGCGCACCCCGTGGGCGTCCGGCCGGTATCGCCAGCCCGCGACCTGGGGCGCGCTCCGGATCCGGTGCACTTCGTCCGGCCGGACCGCGCGGGGGACGAACACCTCCCACCCTCGCGGGTCGTCCAGTTCGGCGATCCGCCGGACGGCTTCGGCCGCGGAGACGGCGGACCGGGCGTCCCGTGCCCGGTCCGCGTAATGCCCGGCCAGCACTTCCTGGGCGTCGTCCAGCCGTACGTGGACGGCGACGAGCCCGCCCTGCCCGCCGAACCGGGCCAGTTCGCGCAGCCACTGGTGGGTGAGGGTGTACGACGGCAGCACCGGGAAGCAGTACACACCGCGCACGCCGCCGTGCCCGTGACTGATCGCCCGGACCCCGGCCCGCCGGATGCGCCTCACGTTCGCCGCCGGCGTCAGATGCACGAACATGGCCATGGCCGGGATGCTACTGGCGCGCGTTCGACGGAGCCTCCGGGGCGGAGCCCAGGCCCCGGGGCGGAGACCCGGGGCCGGCGATTCCGGAGGCGGGGTCAGAACTGGTGTTCGCCGTCCGGGTCGCAGTACTCGACGTCGTCGGTGGGGGCGAACGAGCCGACGATCAGGCGGCGGATGAAGGCGCCGCCCTTGGGGACGTCGTCGGCGTCCACCTCGTAGGTGAACTGCTGGCCCTGGCGCAGCCGGCGGCCGTTGATCGTCACGGGCCGGCGGACGACGTAGATCGCGCCCCACGGGCAGCAGAAGTAGCTGCCGAGCAGGGAGCCCGAGCCGTTCTTGGCGTAGTCGATCGCCTTGGCCGCGAAGGCCGCGTTGATCTCGTCCTGGATCCGCAGGGTGGCCGCGGGCTTCGGGTCGAACTCCCACAGCTCCTTGATCGACTGGTGGGCGCGGGGGTCCTTGCGCCACTTGGCGCGCTCGCGCGGCGAGGTCAGGCACCACGGGTCGAACGCGGACGAGTCGGGCGTCGCGAGCTTCCGCTCGGTGGCCACCTTGACCGGACCGGCGTCGTACCGGCCGATCAGCGACGGCATCGCCGTGAGCTGGCCCAGGTGGTAGAACGCCTCCAGCGCGCGCTGGAGCCGCTCCTCGATCGCCTCGTGCAGGTTCGGGTCGGGGTCGGCCTCCAGCAGGCCCTCGGCGTAGTCCGCCGCGGTGCTCCCCTCGGCCGCGAGCTGGCGGAGCCGCTGCAGGTCGCGGGCGTGCTTCTCGGCGTCCTGGACGGACG
The DNA here is from genome assembly GCF_040675125.1 of Spirillospora sp. NPDC049652. NCBI lineage: Bacteria > Bacillati > Actinomycetota > Actinomycetes > Streptosporangiales > Thermomonosporaceae > Spirillospora > Spirillospora sp. NPDC049652. The sequence goes on from NZ_JBFAOF010000078.1 coordinate 9,992, forward strand.
CCTCGAACACCCCGAGCGCCACCTCGGCGTGCTGCCGGACCGAGCGCGCCGCGGCGAGCATCCCCCGCAGGTGGGGCAGCGGGCACGGCGCGGCCTCCGCCCACTCGGGCAGGTCGGCGGGCAGCCGGACGGTCGCCGAGACGTCGAGCGAGGTGTTGCCGGCGGCCTGCCGCGCCCGCGACGACCAGGTCTCGACCTGGTCGAAGCAGCTGGTCACCTGGGTGTGCGTGACCGGCGGGACGAACCCGACCGTCCTCGGGTCGGCGCTGTAGTCGGCGTCCAGCAGGTTCTCGCCGATGGACTGCAGGACGAACGCGTTCCACGAGCAGAGCAGCTGGCTCGACACACCCGGCTCCACGTGCCACAGGTTCGCGCCCTCGTCGGCGAGCCTCTGGCGGAGCGCCTCCGCCTTCTGCATCTCCCCGTAGGCGACGCCGCCCGCGCGCCGGAACGATTCGAGCGTGTCCGCCCGGACCTCCCCCTTCAGCTTGGCCGTCATCCTGACCAGCAGGGTCGGTCTTCCGGAGTCGTCCGGCATGCCCATCACTTCTCCCTCGAACAACGCGGCCACTCGGGACGGCAGCCTAATCGCCAGCAATCAGACGTATCCGGTACATGACTTGGCTCCCTCACCTTTCGTCAGACGCGGCCGAGCGCCGGACCCGCGAACGGGTCCGGCGCTCGTCGCGAGCGGTCAGCGCGGGGTGAAGGGGCTCAGGTTGCGGAGGTGGAAGGCGGTCTCGGACTCGATCTCGTGCCAGGGCGTCCGGCTGTGCGGGCCGGGGTTGGCGTGGAGGGTCTTGTGGGGCGAGGCGAACGCGTCGAAGAGCGCGAGGCCGGTGTCGCGGGGGATCTCCGTGTCGTCCCAGGCCAGCAGGTAGCGGACGGGCACGGTGATCTTCTTCGCGGCCTCGAGGAGGGCGTCGAAGACGAGGACCGAGCCGAAGGAGGCGGACCCGATCCGGGGCTCCTCGGCCATGAGGAGGATGCCGACGGCGGTGCCGAGGGTCATGCCGCCGAAGCCGATCGGGGTCTCGCGCCCGATGCCGGGAAGGTCCTGGAGGGCGTCGATGGCCGCCCGCCATTCGGGGACGGCCCGTTCCGCCAGGGACGCGTTGTACTCCCCGACGATCGGGCCGATCGGCTCGCCCGCCTCGCGGGCCCGCATCATGGCGGCCACCCAGCGCTGGTCCCGGGCGTTGCGCGGCCGGTCGCCGTGTCCGGGGGCGTCAATGGCCGCGACGGTGAAGCCCTGCCGGGCGACGAAGGGGTCCAGGCGGGCGATGATGCCCGGGGACCGCTTGCTCAGGCCGCCGCTGTGACCCATGAGGATGAGGGGGGCGCCTTCGGCCGGGACCTCGGGGGTCCAGAGGACGCCGGTGACGGCGGTGTCGCCGTCCAGGGTGAACTCGCGTTCGATGACGCCGTCGGTGGACGTCCGGGTGGTGAATCGCATGGCAGTCGCCTTTCGGGATGCGGGAGCTCCCGGCGACGTCTGCGTCAGCCTGCCGTGGCGTGGAGAGGGAGCACCCATGTCGTCACAGGGTTCACGGGTCTCACCTCCTCGGTCGGCTTCACGGCCGTGCAGGACGGTAGCAGGCGGGCCGATCACCCGTCACACCCTTTTCGCCCCGGTCGGCGCGCTCGTGTCCACCGGTCGGTGGACACGAGGTTCAACCGGTCGAGCCTGTCGGCGGAAAGGGCCCTCCGGCCAGGCTTTTCGGTATGAAGAACCCCTCAGTTCGAGTGGCGCGGTGGAGCGCCCATCACCCGTGGCGAGCGATCGCCGGGTGGCTTCTGTTCGTGACGGTCTGCCTCGGCGCCGGGATCTCCCTCGGCGGCCAGGCGGCCACGGCCAAGGACTTCTGGGTCGGTGAGGCGGGACGGGGCGAGGCGTACGCCGCCCAGGGCGGACTCCAGCAGCGGGCCTTGGAGCGCGTCCTCATCGCCGCCAAGGGGACGTCGCCGCTCGACAAGGCGCGGGGAACGGCCGTCGCGCAGGACGTCCGGACGCGGATGGGCCGGCTGCCGGAGGTCGAGTCGGTCGGCGCGCCGGTCTGGTCGGGCGACGGGCGGGCCGTCCGGGTGGACGTGACGCTGAAGGGGCCCGAGCTGGAGGGCAAGAAGCACGTCGATCCGGTGCTCGCGCAGACCGAGCAAGTGCGCCGGGCCAACCCCGACCTGGCCGTGGACGAGGCGGGCAGCCCGTCCATCAGCAAGGACGTCCAGGGGCAGCGGGGCTCCGACCTCTTCCGGACCGAGCTGTTCGCGCTGCCGGTGACGCTGCTCGTGCTGCTGCTCGTCTTCCGGTCGCTGGTGATGGCCGTCGTGCCGCTGCTGCTGGCGGTGTCGTCGATCGCGGCGGGCGTCGGGCTGTCGATGGTCGCCTCGCACGTCTTCCCCGACGCGGGTGTCGGCATGAACGTCATCCTGCTCATCGGCATGGCCGTCGGGGTCGACTACACGCTCTTCTACCTCAAGCGCGACCGGGAGGAACGGGCCAAGGCGGACGGGACGCTGTCGTCGGCGGCCGTGGTGGAGCTGGCGGCGGCGACGTCCGGCCGCGCGGTGGTCGTGTCCGGTCTGGCGGTCGCGGTGACGTCCGCGACGCTGTACCTGGCGGACGACGTGATCTTCGGGTCGCTGGCGACCGGCGCGATCGTGGTGGCGATGGCGGCCGTGGTCAGCTCGCTGACCGTCCTTCCCGCGCTGCTCGCCAAGCTCGGCGGACGCCGCGCCCGGCGCGCGGACCGCCCCTCGCGGCGCGGCCGCCGGACCGCGGAGCGCGCGCAGGGCCCGGGACGGCTCACCGGCTCGGTGCTCGGCGCCGTCGCCCGCCGGCCTGCGGCGATGCTGGGGCTCGCGGTCGCGGGACTGCTCGTCCTCGCCGCCCCGATGACCTCCATGAAGCTGACCGACGTGGGCCGCGAGACGTACTCGCGGGAGCTGCCCGCGATGCGGGCGTTCGACAAGGTGAACGCGGCGTTCCCCGACCTCAAGGCGGTCAACCAGGTCGTCGTCCGGGCGGACGCGTCGCGCCAGGCCGACGTGGCGGCCGAGCTGGACGCGCTCGCCGGACGGGTCAAGGCCGACCCGCTGTTCGACGGCCGGACGCGCGTCCGGGTCTCGGCCGACCGCCGGATCACGATGCTGGAGGTCCCGGTCCCGGCGTACCCGAGCCAGCAGCGGGCGCAGGACTCGCTGAAGCGGCTGCGGGCGGTGCACATCCCGGCGACCGTGGGCAAGGTCCGCGCCGACGTCGCGGTGACCGGCGACGTGGCCCGGTACGCCGACTACCCCGAGCACCAGAAGCAGCGGCTGCCGCTGATCCTGGGCGCGCTGCTGCTGGTCACGTTCGCGATCACGGTGCTGGCGTTCCGGTCGGTCGTGATGGGGCTGGTCGGAGTCGTCCTCAACCTGCTGTCGGCGGCGGCGTCGCTCGGCGTGCTCGCGGCGGTGTTCCAGCACCGCTGGGCCGAGGGGCTGCTCGGGTTCACCTCGATGGGGTCGGTCGGGTCCCGGGTGCCGCTGTTCCTCTTCGTGATCCTGTTCGGGCTCTCGATGGACTACCAGGTCTTCACGCTCAGCCGGGTCCAGGAGCTGGTGCGGAGCGGGGTGCCGGCGAGGCGGGCCGTCCTGGACGGGATCGGGGCCTCGGCGGGCGTGGTGACCAGCGCGGCCGTGGTGATGATGACGGTGTTCGCGAGCTTCGTCCCGCTGCACCTGATCGAGATGAAGCAGTTCGGGCTGAGCCTCGCGGTCGCGGTGCTGCTGGACGCGTTCGTGATCCGGCTGGTGGTCCTGCCCGCGATGATGCTGCTGCTCGGCGAGGCCGCGTGGTGGCCCTCCCGGCGTGCCCGGGGAACCCGCGCTACGGCACACGCGGCGGACGCGGCGGGCCCGGCCGGCACCGCCGTCGACGGCGGGACGAACCGGACGATGCGCCCCGTAAGGTGACCGACGTGCGGTTCACCGATGACCAGGCTCGCCTCCTGCGCTGGAACACCGTCCTCTGGGCGTTCCTCGGCCTCGCTCCCGAGGTCGTCGCCGCCCACGACGATCCGGCCGGGACCCGGGCCTGGTCGTCGGGCGTCCCGATCGCGCTCGGCCTCGCCTACGCGGCGGCCCGGCGCTTCCCCGGACGCTCCCCCTGGTTCTTCTGGGTGCTCGCGGCCGGCATCGGCGCGGTCGCCTACCTGCGGGACGGGGCGGCGACGCTGTTCATCGCCTCCCTGCCGATGTTCTGGCTGCACGCGCGGACCGTCCGGGACCCGGTGTGGCTGAGCACCCTCGCCGTGGCCGCCGCCCTCACCGGCGACCTGCTGCGCGGCGGCGACCTGCAGGGCAACGCGGTCGTCACCGTGGTCGGCTACGGCGCCGGGACGGTCCTCGCGCTCACCGTGCAGCGGCTGCTCGACCGGGCCGACCGGCGCGCGGAGCTGCTCGGCGCGGAGCTGGCCGACACCCGGTCGGCGCTCGCCGAGGCGCACCGCAAGGAGGGCGCGGCGGCCGAGCGCGAGCGGATGGCGCGGGAGATCCACGACACCCTCGCGCAGGGCTTCGCGTCGATCGTCGTGCTCGCCGAGGCCGCCCGCCCGGACGTGCGGTCCGCGCCGGACGACGCGTCCAAGCAGCTCGCGACGATCGAGCGCATCGCCCGCGAGAACCTCGCCGAGGCGCGGGTGCTGGTCGGCTCGTCGCCGCACGAGACGATCGCGTCCGGGTCGGTGACCGCCACGCTGCGCCGCACCCTCGACCGGTTCGCCGAGGACACCGGCCTCGCGGTGCACGCCGAGCTGGACGAGGTGGACGGCGACCAGACCACCCGGATCGCGCTGCTGCGCTGCACCCAGGAGTCGCTGGCGAACGTCCGCAAGCACGCGGACGCCTCGACCGTCGGGGTCGTCCTGACCCGGCACCCGGACCGCGTCGAGCTGGAGGTCACCGACGACGGGCGCGGGTTCGCCGTCGAGGACGCCCGGGGCTTCGGCATCGCCGGGATGCGCCGCCGGCT